>JANODW010000057.1:0-9253 GCA_031412875.1 Pirellula sp.
GGTGAGCCCAGAGCTCCTTTTTGCTCTGGCGACATAAGCGTATCGGACGAGGCGTGAGCGGCTAGAAGTTTTTCGACCCGTTCACGCAAGGCTGGATTGCCATCGCACTCGCGTGCGAGCAATGCTGGCAGCTCGTTCGGGGCCGTATTCACAGCCAGTTCAAAAAGTGATTCTTCATTCATGTTTAGGATGATCCTACTCCATTAGCGAGATTTTCTCGCTAAGCCGATCAGAAATTTCGGGATTGAGTTTGAAGTTTGAAGTTGGGGTTGGAGGCAGACAGCCCGGAGGGCGAAACATCCCTGCCGGTGGCGTCAGCCACCGGTTCTATAGCAATCAACTAGCAAGCCCGGAGGGCGACACATGATTGCGATGCAGATATACCGCCCTCCGGGCTAAAACACTTCACACTTCACACCTCACACTCATACATGAGGAAAAGCAGTTAGAAAACGGAAAATGATTTAAAAAGGTTGATCGGCTCGAGGGAAAAATCTCGCTGATGAGATAGATAGCGTTATCTCCCCGAATTCGTTGAGTCCATTCCGCATGCTGGTCCCCAAAACCGGTTTTTCGCCCGCAATTCTTTGCACACTGAGGCAAATCAAGCCAAGAGCTGACGCGTGTTCGTCTTCGAATGTTTCGACCCATCAAGAAAGCTGGGAGCTTCCTAAGCCTCAGGCGATATCTGATTTCCTGCGGCGTGGCTCGGCTAGCGCCTCAGGCTCAATAAAAAGAAACGCGCCTGTCAAAGAAGGAAGCTTGAGCCATTCTTCCAATTTTGCGGAAGAAGTTTGCTTTCAAAGCGTACTCCACGTGCTTCCAGATTTGCTGG
Organism: Pirellula sp.; assembly: GCA_031412875.1. Lineage (GTDB taxonomy): Bacteria > Planctomycetota > Planctomycetia > Pirellulales > Pirellulaceae > JBKCUI01. Next base: position 836 of record JANODW010000057.1, read on the forward strand.
ACCCCCTCTAAGGACTGATTGCTTATGAATTCACCGCAAAAAAAACGCGCACAAAAACGCGCTAAGTCTCAGGCTCGCCGCGCTTTACGTGGATCTTTCTTTGAGACCCTCGAGCGGCGCGAGGTTATGGCCGCCGGTTCTGATCCACTCATCCTAATCCCGGGGTTTGGTGGAAGCTGGGCCAACGAAGCCAACACAACCACCAATGAGTGGTTAACCACACGAGGTTTAGGTCCCAACAAATTGGCCCTTGAGTCATTTAGTGGGACTTACCAGAACATTGTCGAGTCTCTCAAAAACGTGGGCTATGTTGCGGATGTGGCTTCGGCATCGCAAAGTCTGTTCGTGGTGAACTGGGATTGGCGACTCCCGGCGGCCCCAGTAGATACGACTTCTCTGACTGCCCCCAATGGAACGCTTTCTGGCGTGACAGCCGCAAGCATTTCCAATACGACTTTCGAGACCGGACTGGATTACTTCGGCAAAGTACTTGCGGACGTCAAAGTCAAGTATCCCTTAGCCACCAAGGTGGACGTGATCGCGCACGGACTCGGTGGCGTGATCGCTCGCAGCTACATCCAGAGTGCTGCGTACAATCAATCCAATGGTACAACCGTCTTGCCTCGCGTCGACGATTTGACGTTGGTCGCTGTTCCCAATGAAGGGATGACCGACCCATTCCATTTGGCCGGCGATGATTGGAGCAGCAAAAATGCGGCTCGCATGACGTCTCAAATGGTCGACCGCGCTTATGACCTATTTCAAGCGGGAACACCCTTGAACGGACCGAGCGGCGCAATACCCACGGTTCTTCCGAAGACCAACGAAGTTCAACGCGTCGGTTGGAACTCGGCCCTCGGAGCTACCGGCACCTTCACGATCTCGTTCAATGGTGCGACCACCGCGGCTCTGCCCGCCAACTCCACCGCTGCAAGCGTACAAACCGCCCTCCAAGGACTGGCAACTGTCGGTGTGGGGAATGTCCAAGTCGACTTGTTGGCTGCGCCTAATGCCACCCAGAATCGCATCTTTAAACTCACCTTCATCGGCTCGCGAGGCGGAATCGATCAGCCACAAGCGACCATCAATATCGCCGGTCTCTCCACGGGAAGTCCCGTCAAAGTCGAAGCGACCGATCTCGTCGGTGGTGCCAATTCCTTGGAAGCTTTCACGCAGTTGTACGTGGGCTCGCTCTCGAACTTGCTACCAACCTACGAATCGATCGACACCAACAACGATAGCGTCTTCGAAAAACTATCGAGCTCCAATCCGGTTGGAAACACTCGGGTGAATGCGTTGTTGACCGATTTGAATTTCGTTACCGCTCAAGGCAGAAATGCTTGGCTCGATAGCGTTGGAAAAACAACCATCGTCTATGGCACGGAAGTCAACACTCGCGATCGACTGATTCCCAGAACAGGCCCATCCGCCGGCGGAGCATCCACGGACGAGATCCTGTCGTTCCAGAACTTCATCGGACGCCGACCGACAGCCAGCGAATCTTGGTTCGAAGACATCGTCTCGGGTCACGGCGGTGACGGTGCCGTCCCAACCTTCTCCTCGATCGATCCGTTTCTCGGTGACCGGCGCGTCGGCTCGAAGTTACTCCTGACTCCGATCGCTGGCACGGCGGCTGGCGTGACTTCGGTAGGACATAGCGAACTGATTATCAATCCCTTTGCTCAAACCAAGATCTTAACATCGGTCGGAGCCACTGCATTTACCAACGCCAATTTAGTCACCAATTTGGTTGTATCGCGATCGGGGGCAGTGGCCAAAGCGATCTCGACGGGCCTGATGCGACCCACCGATGCGATCGGCGAAGCGGCATCGCAGTTTAGAAACATTTTGACGACCACCAAAACGACGGGAGTTTTGGATTCTGCGTTAGCGTACACGTCCACCAAGCTCGGTACGCTCTTGCCAATCGATACGCTCTGGCAAGATCGCGTGGTAACGCCTCTGACCAATCTCTTGGTGAGCAATGCCAGCGCGACGATGGCGCAAATCGTAACATTCCTCAATTCAAGCCTACCTGGAGCATTCTCGGTCGAAGCCGACACGGGTACCGAAAAGTCCATTCGATTTAACCTCAGCGCCGCTAGTTTTTTAGGGGGCGTTCCCACAGCCACTGGCACACTCAACCTCGGCAGCGGTTTTGCCCTGAGCGCAGGTGGCAGTTACACCTTAACTGGTAACCTATCGCTCTCGGGTGTCATCGGGATCGACATGGCCCAAGGGGATGATTTTGCGAGCGCGCTTTTCGTCCGTGGCCTAAACCTGGTCGCTGGTGCTTCGGGATCGATCAACAATCTGAACGCCAGCATCAACATTGGGACACTCAGCGCCGGCGTCGAGAACGGAAGCTTTAGCTTGAATGCAAGCGCAACTGTCGGCCTCAAAGCCCTGCCCACAAGCAATGTCTCTCTTCGACAAATCGTCTCCACGCCCTTTACCAATTTGGTAGGGATCACGCCGACGGCGTCCGTAGCCATGCGGTTGCCACTCAACATTACCAACACTGCAACAGGCTTCAGTCTCGCCAATTTTGGCCGCCCCGTTATTTCGGCTGCCTCGCAGAACCTCTTCGTTGGAACCCCAGATGTCATAGTTGACCTCGAGATCGGACCAACGATCCAAGACCAAATCCTGACTCAACTTGGATCGCTCGACGCAGCGGCCGACGATGTCTCCAGTCGATCCGCGTTCAACAAAGAGATCCCCGGCATCGGCCAGTCGCTCAACGGTTTGATCAACGAGCCCGGCAGCGGCACGACCAAACGCTGGGGCGATCTGGTGAAATTCGAAAGAGCCGCCCGTGACTACTTCGACAGCTTCAATCCCTCCAGCAGTGTTTTTGATCCGAACAATGTTGGCAAGAAACCGACAGCCCTCGGTTTCCGCAATGCGATCACCGCTCGCATTGACGCTGTGACCCGCGACATCCTAGGTGGCGTTGGCATCTCGCTCAAAGGCGGACTCGATCTCGTGACTAACAAGCTGCAGTTCGATCTCGCCATCAACGGCACCTTCTCTCGCTCGCTCGATCTCAATATCAACTCGCTCGGTGCATCGGCCTTGACCGACATCGGAGTGGAATTGACGGCCGCCGCTAAGGTCAATGTGGCCACGACGATCGATATCGGCGTGAGCTTTGGAGTAGGTCTAAGCCGAGTAACCGGAATCGATCCGTTCTTTACGCTCAATCGATTCAATGTGAGTGCCGCCATCAATGGAGACAATTCAAGCCTTGGGTTTTCGATTGCTAAGGGCACTATCGGTGGCTCCATCACGGCGGCCAAGCTTCAGATCAATGCAGGTGCCGTCATCGCCGTGGCTAACACCGCCGGGCCGATCGCCAGTCGCGTAACGATTACTCCGTCCGGCTCTTTGGACGTGGACTTCCGTTTCAACGCAAGCCTCTACGGCGCGAGTCTCACAAATGCAGGCGCGGTGCTTCCGAGCGTAACGATTGTTGATACGAATTTGTTCGACACGACCGGACCAATCGTCAATGCAAATCTTGCTCCGCTGTTCCTCAACCTTAGTTCCGAAGCGATCGTAGATGGCTTGATCAAGTTTGCAAGCTGGCTGAACAATGCAACCGGTAGCGACGCTCTGAACACCAAGATCCCTCTGCTTAACAAGACCGTAGGCGAACTGCTTGCGACGCCCGCCGAAGCCCGCAAGTTTGATCGTTCGCAGATCATCGCAATCACTGGCACAACGGTTGCCGATGGATTCAAACGTTTCACGGCCCAAATCAACCTTGGAGGCAAGACAGCCGCATCGATCGGCATCAAACCCGACGACACGATGATGTTCCTAGCAACGTCAGGCGAGTTCTACGAAGGGATCATCGACATTGTGGATGGCGAAGAGGTTACGATTCGGTACGAGGATTCTCGAACCGATGAGCCCGAGGTGACTGAACCTGAGTTGACGTTCCAGATTGGTGGAACTCTGGGCGATACGATGAAGGCCGCGCTGGTCAACTTTAGCAAGCCTGGAGTGGTCGCGGGATCTATAGCGCAACTGTTCAACACTCTCGCAGAGCCTTTGGGAATCAAATTCGATGGTCCAGGTGCGGTGTCCTACAACAACACAACAAGGCTTCTGACGTTGATCCCGACGTTTACTCCGACGGCGATTCGGTATGCGACGCGACTCGATTTCGGCGACAAGATCGCTGGTCTCGAGTTCAGCGCTTCGGGCAATTTTTTGGTGACTGCGACGCCAACCATTCGTTTGCCAATCGTGATCGATTTGAATCCGAACCCTGCGCTGCCTACGCCTCCCATTCCGTTAGGGGACCGCGTTGGCATCCTAGACGATGCGACCCCAGAAATCAGCGTTGCGATTTCTGCCCAATTGGACAACCCCCAAGCCCGCGCCTCGCTTGGGTTCATCAGCGCGATCCTGGCAGAGGATCCCGCGATCACCACCAACGATGGTGTCAAGTTCGATACGGTGCTCGGCATCAATGTCAAAGATCCAGTTCTAGCAACCGGACCCGTCGGCCGTGCCACGATAACAGAACTTCTCAATACATCCAATTTGGCGAACTCGTTTACGCCCACCTTCACGGGCTCCTTTGACATCGATGGACTGAAAATTCGTCCTGAGGTTGCCGGAACAGCGATTCCCGGCGACGTCACCATCTTCACAACCAACGTCGCCAACCCTGTTTCCACCACGACTCGTGCCCCCGCGCAGTTCGCGAATCTGACGGAACTGCGCGGGCTGCTCAGCAAGATGTTCGTGGCCAATACGATCGGTACCACCGAATCGCTAACGCCCGAAGCCGTTGCCACGATGTTCGTGCAATTGGGTAACTCGGTCCAAGAGATCGCGGGCAAGTTGGAAATACCAGAGGGCATCCCCTTTGTCAAAGAAGCCGTCAGTGGCATCATCGACTTTAGCAAGATCACTCAAAACTTTGCTCGCCAACTTTACTTCAATCCCAAATTGGTTGGGGTCAACGACATCTCGGTCACCAACGGGCGTCTGTCCGCAGATGCCACTTTTGCCATTCGCATCGAAGGGGGCGAACCTTCGTTCATCACGATCCCTGCATCGAGCACCGCAACCAACACCTCGATCAACGACCTCTATGCCGACATCAATGCTGCACTGGTTGCACAAGGCTTCGGATCGAAGCTGATCGCCGATCGTCAACTCCCGTTTTCCGGTTCACAGATCAGTTCTTTGACCATCGTGACTGCGTCCGCGATTCCTAATTTCGTTCAGCCATTGCCGGCTGGGTTCCAACGCTGGAATGCGGTGCTACCTAGCACGGTCAATCTCTACAATCTCGGGATGCGCGTCGGCGATGTCGTCGAATACCTCGATACGACCGGCGTCTACCAAAAAGCCAGCGTCGATCAGATGACGATCAACACGGTGACATTCCGTTTCTTGCTCAATGCCCCGCTGGTTGCCGAGGCCACCAACCTGCCTCAAACCAGCGCCGCAGAGCGCTCGATCTCGCTATACGGTGCAGACAACGCGAACAAACTTGCAATCCGAACCACCAGCCCGACCGCAGGAATCTCGTTAGAACTCAGCACCGTTCAAGTGACCGCCGCCAGCGATCTGCCATCCCGGTTGACTACCGACTTGGTCATGAGCATCGTGATCGATGGAACGGCTGTGAACGTTCCCATTACCGCAGCATCGACTAAGGACAACGGCCAGCCATCGGACATGTTGGCCAGTGTCAACAAGGCTTTCGACAATACGACCTTCGATGGTGGCAAGCTGAACGAAAAACTTCGTGCCCGACTCAATGGCGATCAGCTCAGCCTCTTTGCAATCGATAGTGCGACCAAAACGCTTGTGATCAATGGGGCAACGGTACTTGGTTTTGCAGCAGGCCAAATCAGCGACGAAAACACTGCGGTCACCGAGCTGGGCCTTGGTTCGGAAACCGTCGAGGCAGGCAACGTGTCTGAGTTCCGCGGTGGCATGTTGGCCAGTCCCTCGTTCCGCGCAGGAACCGTTCAGGATTTGGTCCACGTCATCAATGGAATGTTGCAGACGCAAATCGGAGTCCAACCCTTTACGGCCGAACTCGTCTATGTTGCCGCCCCACGTTCGGTGCAGTTCAACATCAAGCTAGGTACCGAGTTCGCGAAGTCGATCGAACTCAATTTTGACGAAGGGGTCGACGTCGGGTTCGCGCAGTTGAGCGTCGCAGGGGGTGCTGCGGCCACGCTCACCGCTGAAGCCGGTGTCGAACTGACCGTCGGTATCGATCTGGACCCGGTCGGAGTTGGCAACGTCAGCAACGCCACTTTGCTTAGCACGCTGAACCAAGGCCGTGGTGCCCAGCTCAAAGTTGGACTGGTCGGAACGGCAGTCAACTCCAGTGGCAAGAACGCGCCGGTTACGGACCTCACGCTCAACTTGAACGTCAATCAATATGGAAACATCTCGACGGCGGTGAATGTGACCGTTCTCGCCGCATCCAGCAGCGACAACTCCAGTCTCGACGATTTGGCAGCCGATCTGAATAACGCGATCAAGGATCGATTGCGCATATTGAATCTGGCAAATCTGCCGGTGCCACCCGATGTTGATGGAACCTCGATCGTTCTTCCCATCGAAGTTCAAGTGACCTCGGATGGCAGACTGTCTATCGTCTCGAATGCAACCAAAGTCAACGGCCTAACTATCGCGGCCGGGACTTCCGCATTCCTTGGATTCACCGCTGGAAATCAAAGCAATATCCCCGACTTGCAGATTCAATTGCGAAACGGCAGAAACATTCTAGTCAACCTGGATCGTTCCGAAACGCTCGGCGATATTGAGACTGGGATCGAAGCCGCAGCGGGTGGCGCTGGCACGCTGGATGTGAGTTTCGCCGACACGCGTGGCATCACGGCAGCGTCGAACACCAACCCGATCGTCATTACGACAGCGAGCACAGCAGGATTAGCCAACCGTCAACAGGTAACCATCGCGGGGGTGTTAGGGAACACCGCTGCTAATGGGGTCCGATTCATCAAGGTACTCAGCGCAACGGCATTTGAGCTTTACTCCGACTCGCTCACTCTCACACCGGTGGCGGGCAATGGGGCTTACACCAGTGGCGGAACCGCCAGCTTCCTGGGCGATGTGATCCGTCTCAAAGACAATTCGACACCAGTCGCATCGATCACTGGGGCTGTGACCGGTGCCAGCAACGCGAATCCAATCGTTATCACGACTGCAAGTACCACTGGCTTGGTCAATTCGCAATCGGTGACGATTGCAAACGTTTTGGGGAACACGGCAGCCAACGGTACATTCTTCATCAAGGTAATCAACGGCACGACATTTGAACTGTACCAAGATGCCGCACTCACTGTGGGCCAAGCGGGCAGCGGCGCGTTCGCATCAGGTGGAACATGGACCCGTGGCACCAGTAAGCTAAAAGTAACCTCAGTCGGTGACAACAATGGAATCAGTCCCATCGGTTCCCTGTTAGGTATCGTTCAAGAAATCTCGCCCCTTTCGGACGATCTCAACACGCCTGATTTTAACGAAACCAACGATGGAAGCCTTCTTCTGGGCATGCCGTTGCTCAGACGCTTTACGACGGACCAGTTCTACGTGCTCGCGTCGGGCAGCAGAGCGTTTGCAAACGTGACTGTATCTTCAACGGACGTTGAACTGGTGGCGACGCTGGGCATTCTCGATCTTGGCATTGTGGACGGCGTCCTCAACTTTGAGGCCGATGCCTCCATCCATTTGGTAGATGTAGACGATCCAGAGACTTCGACGAACGAATCCTTAGATGGCAAACTGCGATTGAGCGACTTTTCGTTAGGTAATTTCAAGTCGATCATCCAACCAAGCTTTACCTACGGTGGATCGGCCAACCTGCCCATTGATGGCAACGCGTTGGTTTTCCTTCCACCCGCCTTCAAGCAAGGTGGTGCAACGCCGATGACCATCCAAGCAACGCTTTCTGGAAGTGGCTTTACTAAGCCGACCATCACCTACGGTGTTACGAATCTTCAAGCTGCCTTGGAGAGCTTCAAAAACTTCTCGGTCGCCGACTTGGTGGGTGTCATTTCACGCGTGGTCGAATTGCTACAGAGCAGCGACATCGATGGACTCAATACGCCGATCCCTGTTGTAAATCAAACACCCAACGACATTCTGAATGTGGTGGGTGGATTGGCCAAAGCCGCCGAAGAGCTTCTGGCTGGTCCGGACCTCGATCTCTTGAATGCCAAGATTCTTGAGCTTGAAACCTTGCTCGAAAGCCTCGGTGGAACACCCGAGCAAAACGATGCGGTGATGCGGCAAATTCAGGGTGTCAAGTCTTTCCAGAATCCAGACCACGTATATCAACTGAGCTTACCAGCATTTTCTTCTGCAGTAACCATAACCGGTGCGTCCAATCCCGCGAACTCGGCGATTGTGATT
>JANODW010000058.1:0-8179 GCA_031412875.1 Pirellula sp.
GACACCCTAGCCAACCGAGCAAGCCATTCTTTGCACATATTCCTGATCACTGAATCCTTTTCCTCTCACACCGAGTTCCCAATCATTCCTCCAAATGCCGCCGAGATCGAAAGTATCGTTCGCCGGGTGCTCGCCACCTTGGCCCATGACGCTACGTCTCGGAACGGCCTCCTACCAAGCTCAGCAGTGCCCGTGGGCAGGCTGAGTCTCGCGGACCCTGTCGTCAGCGCCCAGTCGCTCAAGAATCGGCTCGAGGGGATCCAATTGCTGGAGATCGGCTCGTCGTCGGTAATGACCCCTGCGGCCAAGGACCTGTGCAAAGAACTGGGAATCGAAATCGTTCGTCAGCATCGGACACCTCCCGCTAAGCATGCGAACTCCGGCCATGCGAACGCCGGCCATGCTCGCTCCGGCCATGCGAACTCCGATAAAAGCGCGGGCAATGCACCGCGACCAAGTCGGTTGCTCGTTGCGGGACCTTCGCTTTGGCTCGGGGCGATGGCCAAGCAACTGTGTTCGGAGCAAGTTCAAATGGGGGAGCCAGACGCGGATGATTCGTCGGTCTTGCGATCGATCTCCAACGGCCTTCGGGCCGGCCATCAAGCCGGCGTGGCGATTGTTCAGTCTCCGCATGCGGTCTGCTGGCAAGCTGCACGCGATGACCGATTGCGGCCCGCCGTTGTGTCCCATTGGAACGATCTGAACGACGTGCTGCGCGAGGTCCCTGCGAACCTGCTGATCCTCTCGGCTAGGACATGGAACATACCGTCGGCCTGCAACGGCGTGAGACGTTTTTTTCAACACCTGCAAAACCATTCTTGATCCAAGGAAGAAGCGCGGCATGCAACTATATCAAGTAAACGGTACGGTCACCCTGAGCCGAGCGCATCCTAGCTTTCACGGCGCATCGCTCAAGACAGCCGAGGCCTTCGGTGAATCGCTATTGGGGAAAAAGCCAATGGAGCCCGACTTGGTCGTCGTCTGGGATGACCTCGGTGCAGCCGATGGTTCCATTATCGCGGTGAGCGATGGAGCTGAGGCGGCGCAACCGTTCCGACCCCATCTCAAACCCGTGGATGCTTACAACGCAGCCATCATCGACGAATTAAACCTTTAGACTCGATACCCAACACTAAATACCCAATACCCAACACCTGACTCGTAATGACCCTTCCGAGATAAACTCACATGAATGCACACAAGATCAAACAAGACATTTGCGAAATGGGCCGACGGCTCTACAACAAAGGCTTCGCCGCAGCGAACGATGGAAACATCACGGTGCGGATCGGCGAAAACGAAGTACTGTGCACCCCGACGATGCACAGCAAAGGGTTCTTGAAGACCGAAGATATCTGCACCATGGATATGACGGGAAAACAAACGTCGGGGATCAAGAAACGGTCCAGCGAAGCTTTGCTGCACTTGGAAATCTACAGAAAACGCGAAGATATCAAGAGCGTCGTGCATTGCCATCCGCCCCATGCAACCGCGTTCGCCGTAGCCCGCGAACCGATCCCACAGTGCGTTTTGCCTGAAGTCGAAGTGTTCCTCGGCGACGTACCGATCACTCGCTACGAAACGCCTGGCGGCAAAGCATTTGCAGAAACGATCTTGCCGTTCGTGGAGAAGACCAATGTCATCATCTTGGCCAATCACGGGACCGTCAGTTACGGAATCGATGTCGAGCAAGCCTACTGGTGGACGGAAATCCTAGACGCCTACTGCCGAATCCTGATGTTGGCCCGGCAGCTTGGCAACGTTTCCTACTTCAGCGAAAAAGAAGAGCGAGAATTGCTGACGTTGAAACAGCAATGGGGCTGGTCGGATCCGCGCAACACCGATGAGTACAAGAATTGTGACGTATGTGCAAACGATATTTTCCGAAACTCTTGGAAGGAATCGGGTGTGCAGCGTCGTGCGTTTCCGGCCCCACCACCAATGCCTGCTCAGTCTGACGCAACGAAGGTCGAGCAAGCCGTTAGCCAAACCATAGCTGGGATGGCTCCTGTGCTCAAACAAAGCAGCAACCCAGCGTCTTCAAGCGGCCTTGCAGGCGTCGACCAAGAAGACCTTATCAAGCTCATCACAGCCCAAGTCATGAAACAGTTGGCCCAGTAAATCGGTCAATCCAGCAATCAATGGTCAGAACCCGTTCTCATCGATCAGGATAGAAAATCAAAATGAAAGTCAGTATTATCGGCGGCGGCGGTCTCGTTGGTTCATGCGCCGGATTTGCTTTGCAATGCGGAGGTGTTGTCCGCTCGATCGCACTGCTCGATCTCAACGCCAATTTGGCAGCGGGCCAAGCGCTCGACATGATGCATGGCGGACCGAGTGTTGCCGACCAGATTATCTCTTCCGGTGGGTACGAACATATCCCCAGTTCGGACATCATTTGCATAACGGCCGGGCTACGTCGCAAGCCGGACGAATCGCGTCTGGAGTTGATCAATCGCAACACCGACCTGTTCGTCGGTATCCTCGATGATATCAAAAAGGCAGGTGTGAAGCCTTCTGCGATCGTCGTGGTCGTTTCGAATCCCGTCGACATTCTCACCTATGTCGCAGCCAAGAAACTTGGATTGCCACCCTGTCAGGTAATTGGTCTAGGAACGCAGCTCGACACGATTCGCTTCTGTTCGTTGATTGCGGAACAATTGGGAACCGCGCCGACCCAGACACGCGGCTTGATTCTTGGCGAACATGGGGACAGCATGATCCCGGTTTGGTCCAGTGCGACCGTAGGCTCGCTGTCGCTGGACAAATATCCCGGCTGGAACAATACGATCGCTGAAAAGATATTTGCTAGGACCAAGCAATCGGGAGCGGAGTGCCTGTCGAAGAAAGGTGGGGCTGGGTTCGCGGTCGGTATTGCGATTCGGGACGTCATCCACGCAATCGCATTGGATCAACAGCGAATATTGCCCGTCAGCACCATGCAAGATGGTGGATGCTATGGTATTCGCGACGTGGCGATTTCGGTACCGACGATGGTTGGTCGTGCCGGGGCGGTCCAACGTATCGAAATAGATTTATGGCCAAAGGAACTTCAAGGCCTCAAGTCGAGCGCATCTGCGATCAAGCCAACCTTGGATACGGTGATGAAGCGCATTGGCGGCTCAGCATAGCAACACCGTGGAGCAGCGCAAACGCTTGCCCGCAGCCAACGCTCTTTACCCAACAATCTTATGGACGACGTGCCCTTTGACATCCGTCAATCGCATGTCCCGTCCTCCAAAACGGAATGTGGAGCGGGTGTGGTCGACGCCCAGCAAGTGCAACATGGTCGCGTGCAAATCGTGCATTTCGGTCCGATCTTGAATGGCCTTGTACCCCCACTCGTCTGTCGATCCGTAGACGGTCCCAGCTTTGACGCCACCCCCGGCAAGCCAAATCGTGAAGCCAAAGGGATTATGGTCGCGACCATTGGCCCCTTGTGCGAACGGGGTCCTGCCAAATTCGCCAGCCCAAACGACCAACGTTTGGTCCAATAGCCCTCGCTGCTTTAAGTCCTTAAGCAAGGCCGCGATCGGCTGGTCCACCGCGCGGGCATTGTTTTCGTGCCCTTGTTTTAAATTCGAATGTTGGTCCCAACGATCTCCGCTGACGCTCGGACAAGTGAGCTCGATGAATCGAACGCCGCGCTCGACCAACCGGCGGGCCATCAAGCACTCGGCAGCGAAGATGCGAGTCGGCTCGTATTTTGCATCGAGGCCGTACATGCGCTGGGTCGCTTGCGTCTCGCTGTTTATCGCCGTCAGCTCGGGGATGGCGGTCTGCATTTGGGATGCGAGCTCGTAATTTCGAATGGCTGATTCGATCCCATCTTGCGTGCCGAACTGATCGCTTGCCAATTTGTCCAACTCGTTGATGAAGTCGAGCTTGCTGCGTTGGCGACTTGATGAACTCTCGAGCGGTTTCACGTTCGCAACGGCAGTCCCGTTGGGTTTAAAGATCGATCCTTGATAGCTCGCCGGCAGGAAGCCGCTGCCAAAACAATCCTGACCGCCAGGCGGAATCAACCCTCCATTGACGACCACGAAGCCGGGCAGATTCTGATTGACACTGCCCAAACCATAGGTGATCCAAGCGCCCATGCTCGGTCGCCCTTGCAAGCCGCTGCCGGTATGCAAAAAGTAGTTCGCAAACGTATGCTCAGGGAATTCGGAGACCATCGAGCGAACAACACACAGGTCGTCCGCACAGCTCGCTACGTTGGGAAATAGTTCGCTCACCGGCAGACCGCTCTGCCCGTACCGTTGGAAACTCCATGGGCTAGCGAGCACTTTGCCGTTGTTGTTGAATTGCGTGGCTTCGACTTTAAAGAACGACGCAGGATCTTTGCCATGGTACCGATCCAGCATCGGTTTGGGATCAAATGTATCGACCTGCGAGGGACCACCGTCCATGTACAAAAAAATCACCGACGTCGCTTTGGCTGGATGATGAAGTCCATGGTTGGCAAGACCCGATTTCGAATCGCGTTTTTCCGAATGGGGTTCGGACTCCCGGCCGTAAATGGGGTCCTGCATCAGAGCAGCTAGCGCGGTCAATCCAAAACCGCTGCCGAACTGTTGCAGCATTTCCCGTCGGTTAATGGGTGGAGGGAGAAATCGGTGGCAGTGGGTCATAACGATTATCTTTGAAAGATAAACTCTTTCTTGTTGATAAGTGCATGTGCGAAGTCCTCCCATAGGCCGGCGTCGTGCATAGACCATCCGTTGCTACGAGCGTGACGCTCTAAAAATTGTTGCGCAGCATGGAGTTCCGCCTCCGATGCTTGCCGCGAATAGGCGGTCATAACCAACCATTGCACCCGAGCGGCCGTCGATTCTCCGTCGTTCATCGGTACGGCATCGCACGCTCGCTTTGCCCAGGCTTGAGCGAGCTCATGGACCAAGGGATCGTTCATTAAAATGAGTGCTTGGGCGGGCACATTGGAAACATTTCGCCGCCCCATGGAACTAAAGGGAGTAGGCGTGTCGAATGCGACGAACATGGGAGACAAAAAGTTTCGTCGGACTTCGAGATAGATGGAACGGCGATTGGAACCGTCGAGTGGACCACTTTTGCCAGGTCGCCCACGGCCATCCATAAACGAACTGAGGTGAACGGGAATCGATGGGCCGTACATCGTCGGATCCAATCGCCCCGAAATACTCAATAACGCGTCGCGAATCGTTTCTCCCTCAAGCCGTTTTTGCGGATGGTGATGCCACCACTGGTTCTTGGGATCCAGTTCCTGTGAACGTGGGTTGGCACGACTATCCATTTGATAGGCACGCGACAGAACAATCCGTCGTATCGTCTTTTTGATGGAATGGCCGTCCGCCTGAAATTGGCTTGCCAAGTGGTCGAGCAGTTCCGGATGCGATGGAGGTTGGCCGAGAGCACCGAAATCGTCCGTGGTGGGCACAATTCCACGCCCCATCAAGTGATGCCAAATGCGATTCACAATCACGCGGGACGTAAGCGGATTGCTACCGGAGTTAATCCGTTCCGCCAGTTGCAACCGTCCGCTTCCCGATTGGATTTGCAGCGACTGAGGTCCATCGATCGCAGCGAGAAATCGGCGTGGAACGGCTTTGCCGGGGTTGGAGGAACTGCCGCGTATCAATAGATGCTCCTCCTCGCCCGTGCCATCCATCATGGACATTGCCACCCGCGAAGTGGTGCGTATTTTTTGATGGAGCGCATGGCGCTGGGCTTTCCAATTGGCCACCAACGATTCCAAGGACGCTTTGAAGTGCGCGTCGTTTTGAAGGGCATTCTCCATCGTTTCCACGCAATGTGCCGCTTGATCTGCAACAAGAGTGTTTGCGCTTTCGATCGCCTTGAGCTGTTCAGAAGTGGCACCATTGAACACCATTTGCACTTCTAAGGTGGAATCGATTTCCGGAGTGAATTCTAAATGCAAACGGTGTCCCACGTACCTTTTCAACTGCAGCGTAATCCATTGGACCCCTTCTTTGGCTGGGATGGTTACGACGGTTTCTCCGTGTAGAGGACCAGCCAGGAGCCGGTGGGAATCGACGCAAGCGACAATGTGACCTTTGCCTCGGACGCGGCATTGCACGTTCCCGTCGCGGACCGCAAAGGTGGGCGAACGGAGGGTCCGACTGCTGCGTGGCAGCTTGCCGATACTGCTCATCTGATTGGGCGAAGCTGCCTCTTGTTTCTTAACAGCGTTCCAAAACGGATCGTTGGCAGCCGCAGGGAAGCCTATGAAACCTATTTTCCCACCACCTTCCATTGCCGTCAAATCGAACGCTCCTAGGGCTTTGGGGCGACGGCCGAATAATTCTCCATCGGTATAAAATTCGCTTGGAGTCGAGGAAGCGTAGTCGGCCACCACCGGATAGCGGTGTGCCGCATCATCGAACGCTTCCTTTCCAAGATTGCGCAACCGATTGATCGCCTCGCTCGCATGGGGAACGGTTTTGGCTATCAACTCGGAGGCTTGCGTTTGGAATTGATTGTCGAGTTCGAATAGTTGCGAGCCGATTGACCGATTGTGCTCGAATGCGTCGAATGCGACTTCGCGATAATCGCTGCTTTGTAGGAAACCGGCGAGCGAGTAGTAGTCCTCGGTGGAGATCGCGTCGAACTTATGGTCATGGCAACGCGCGCATGAAACCGTTAGACCGAGAAACGCTTTGGACATGACGTCGATCATGTTGTCGAATCGATCCGACTCATCTTTGCGAATATCGACGGGCGAATGCACCCATTCGCCAAGATGCCAAAAGCCGGTCCCTAAGATCGATTCGTTGAACTGCTCTTGGGGATGAAGTCGCGGTGATTTCAGCAGGTCGCCCGCAATGTGTTCGCGGATGAATTGGTCATAGGGAACGTCTGCGTTGAGCGCGCGAATGATGTAGTCGCGATACTGGTAAGCATAGGGAGCATCATTGTCAAACTCGTGGCCCCGCGATTCGGCAAAGCGGACCAAATCGAGCCAATGCCTTCCCCACCGCTCTCCAAAATGCGGTGAATCGAGCAAGCGATCTACCAGTTGAGCGGTTGCTTGCTCGCTGGAATCGGCAAGGTAACTGTCCATTTGCTCAAGGGTCGGAGGCAGGCCGATCAAGTCCAACGCAAGGCGACGCAGGAGCGTATATTTGTGAGCCGGCGGTGCAGGTTGAAGACCAGCCTGTTCGAGCCCTGCGAGAATAAAATGGTCCAGCGAATTGGCTGGCCAGCTAGTATCGATCACTTTGGGCTGCACTGGATTTGCAATCGGTTGCCAAGCCCAGTGGCTGGCTTTCCTTTTTTCCCAATCAAACACTTCGCGAGATTTGCCCGCGCTGGCATCTGTTTCGACAGGCCAGGGTGCTCCCATGGCTACCCATGTTGCCAACGTTTGTATGTCTTTGTCTGGAAGCTTACCTTTGGGTGGCATTTCGAAACCATCGTATCGAACGGCCTGGACGATCAAGCTCTCGTCCGCATTGGAGGGGACGATCGCGGGTCCCGAATCGCCCCCCTTGAGCATTCCTTTTCGCGAGTCCAAATAGAGTCCCGCTTTTACTTTTGCTGCAGTATTGCTGTGGCATTCATAGCAGTGCTCTACCAGCAGCGGACGAACCTCGCTTTCAAAAAAGGCGATCTGTCTGGCATCGGCAGGGGGGGCTTCATCGATAGAATTGCGACCTAGAGATGGCGAATCGCTTTTTTGAGCCAGCGGTTTTTCGGCCAGCGGAGCCTCTTGCGCCAGACTTTGAGACGGGGCGATTACCCCCCACGCTAGGAAGAACAGGTTTAAAAACGAGCCGCAACGGAAAACCATTTTGCAATGAGCCTTAAGATCACTTTTGGCGGGATCCCCGCTTGGTGGGTAGGACGGTCTGGAGGGAACTTCCATTATACTCGAAATCTGAATCAGGCAATGAAATCAAGACGAGGCGGGAACTCCAACCGAACCCTCCCGATCTTTGGCCTGAGAGTTGGAATAGCTTAGAGCCCGTCTTCGCAAGCGAATTTCACGATCTGAAGCCAGGCGTTTTCGAAGACTTGAAATCACGAATTTTCGTTGACTTCAACGCCGACACTATTCGATCTATTTGCCGATGCGGAATGTGTGGGATGACCTTCCACTTCATCATCAGTTCCAGTTGGTTGACCGGGAGAGCGGGGGGGTGGAGGATTCGAGCGAGATACACACGGTCGAGCTTGC
>JANODW010000059.1:0-9614 GCA_031412875.1 Pirellula sp.
GCGATCGATGGCTGAAGTCAATGAGGCGGTAAAAAAAGAAAACCCGAATTGGGAGTCCGAACAAAGGGATTTCGAACACTCCATCCTCGCCAAACAAGCAGCCTGGAAAACGATTGACTTCGACGACTTGAATAGTGTCAGCGGACTCAACCACCCAGCTCCCCAGAGCGATGGTTCGATTTTGCTGACCGGCCACACCAGCGCCGAAGTGTTCATGATCGGTTCACCGGAGCTCGAGGGCGTCACAGGATTTCGGCTCGAAATATTACCGCATGGCGACTTGCCGATGGATGGACCAGGACGCAGCGCCAACGGCACCTGGCAAATCCACACCATCGAACTCAAAGCCCAAAAGCCGGACAGCAAAGAATGGGAAAAACTGAAAGTCGCAAGCGTGACCGCTGACTTCTCCAACACGGAATCCAAAAGCAAAGATGGCAAACAAACCCACGGTCCTGTGTCGCATTTGTTTGATGACAAATCCGATACGTTCTGGACGGCCGACCGTGGCAAAGGGCGACGAAATCAAGCTTCGGTCGCAGTCGCTGCATTTGAAAAACCGCTTGCAATGCCCGCCGGTACGCGATTCAAAGTCGAGATCCATATGGCGGACAACATTGGCTGCTGCCGTATGAGCCTCACCCAATCGCCCGCTCCGGCCGCCCCTGCATGCGATCACGCGGCTGTATTGGCAATGAACACCGAGCCCGCGGCCCGCAGCGCTTCGCAGCGCGATGCCTTGTTTGCAAACTGGCGAAAATCGAACAAATCGTTGGAAACGTATCAAGCGAAAATCGATTCGCTTTGGGATCAATGGCCCGATCATCAAACCACTATCCTGCATTTGCGAGAACGCGAAGCGTCGGCCGCGAGACCCACGCATCTGCTCGATCGAGGGGAATGGGACCGGCCAAAACACCCGATCGCACCCCACGTACCCAAAGTGCTCAACCCCTGGTCAGCTCCAGCCGACGAGCCTCCCCGTTTGGCGTTCGCGAAATGGCTCGTCGATCGCAAATCGCCTCTCGCCGCACGTGTCGTCGTGAACCGTATTTGGCAAGCCATCTTCGGAGAAGGGATCGTTGAAACCTCGGAAGATTTCGGGACGCGAACTTCTATTCCCGAGTACGCCGAGCTATTGGATTACTTGGCGGTGGACTTGATGGAACACGGTTGGAGCCAGAAGCACTTGATCAAGACCATTTTGATGAGTCAGACCTATCAGCAAAGCTCTCGATTCCGAAAAGAATTGATGGAGCTCGACCCTCGCAATCGGCTCTTGGGCCGCGGGCCGCGTTTTCGTGTCGACGCGGAAGTGGTGCGCGATATCGCGTTGTCTGTTTCAGGCCTGCTATCCACCAAAGTCGGCGGACCGAGCGTGATACCGCCGGTTCCACAAAATGTATTGAACTATAACTACGTTGTCCCGGGGTATTGGACCGCTGCGACAGGCAGCGAACGCTATCGCAGAGCTGTCTACGTTTTTCGCAAGCGTTCCATGCCCGATCCGGTGATGGCAAGTTTCGATTCTCCCAACGGCGACTTTGCATGCGCGCGACGAGTTCGTTCCAATACCCCACTGGCTGCCCTCGCGGGTCTCAACGAAATCGTTTTCGTCGAAGCGGCCCAGGCGATGGCTCTCCGCGTGCTGCGTGAGGGTGGAACGGAGGAAGCATCGAGAACCGAGTTCGCATTCCTGCTTTGCACCGGCCGAAAGCCCAACCAACAAGAGCATTCCGCGATCGCCGATCTCCTCAAAGAACATCGCCAACGCTTGGCCGACGGGTGGCTCAACCCGCGTGAAATTGCGACCGGTGACGCCGCCAAACTACCGGACTTGCCCAAGGGAGTAACGCCCCAAGACGCAGCCGCATGGACGATCGTTTCTCGCGTGCTTTTAAACTGTGACGAGACCCTATCCAAGAACTGATTCCATGAACCATTCCCACCGCACTGCAAATAAGACCCTAAATACGGCCATGACCGAGTCCTCCCTAAAGCGTCGTTGGTTCTTTGGCGAATGCGGCGTCGGCTTGGCCGGGATCGCTGCCGCCTCGCTCGACCGACCTTCGCTTTTTGCCTCGCCCCCAAACGTCGAAGCCAACCCCTTGGCCCCCAAATCGCCCCATTTTCCCGCCAAAGCCAAACGGGTCATCTACATGTTCCAAGCCGGTGCGCCGAGCCACTTGGAATTGTTCGATCCGAAACCGGAACTTGCAAAGAGCGATGGCAAACTGCCGCCAAAGGAATTGCTTGAGGGCTACCGCGCGGCATTCATCAATCCCAACTCCGCCTTGCTCGGTCCCAAGTTCAAATTCGAAAAACATGGCCAATGCGGCATGGAGCTCAGCGAAGTTTTGCCCTATACCGCCAAAATCGCAGACGAGATTTGTTTGGTGCGATCCATGCAGACCGATGCGGTCAATCATGCACCGGCTCAAATCATGATGAATACCGGTTCGCAACTTTTCGGGCGGCCCAGTTTCGGTTCCTGGTCGTTGTATGGACTCGGCAGCGAATGCGAAGAGCTGCCGGGATTCGTTGTCCTTACCAGCGCCAAAGGAACCAGCGGCGGAGCAAGCAACTACGGATCCGGATTCTTGCCAACCTTATACGGTGGGACACCCCTGCGAAGCGGCGGTGATGCGGTCCTCTATCTCTCGAATCCCAAAGGGATCGATGCCGTTTCGCAACGATCCTCGCTCGATGCGATCAATCGTTTGAACACGCTGGCAAGCGATCAAGTGGGTGATCCCGAGATCGAAGCCCGAATCCATAGCTATGAAATGGCCTACCGTTTGCAATCCAGTGCACCCGAGTTGATGGACTTGAGCAGCGAATCCAAAGAAACGCTCGAACGCTATGGCATCAAAGACAAAAACGAATCGACCTTCGCACGAAACTGCTTGCTCGCGCGGCGACTCGCGCAGCGCGGAGTTCGCTTCGTGCAGTTGTTTCATGAAGTATGGGACCAGCACGGCGGATTGACCGCCGGGGTAAAGACCAACGCTGCCGACACCGACCGCGCAAGCGCTGCCCTCGTTCAGGATTTGAAAGCCCTCGGACTACTCGATGACACATTGGTCATCTGGGGCGGCGAGTTTGGACGGACCCCCATGGTCCAAGGGGGCAACGACGGTCGCGATCATCACAATCGCTGCTTCAGCATGTGGTTCGCTGGGGGCGGATTCAAGCGAGGTTATGTGCACGGCCAAACCGATGACTTCGGATTCAATGTCGTGCAAGACCCCGTCCACGTTCATGACCTGAACGCGACGCTGCTCCACCTCCTAGGCTTCGACCACACTCGACTCACCTATCGATTTCAAGGTCGAGATTTTCGGCTGACCGACGTCCATGGCACCGTCCAGAAAGCCTTGTTGGCATAGCACCCGAACCCCATTTATTCGGAATCCAATTTGTCATTGAACTGCTGATGAATCGCTTCGATGGCTCGTTTCAACTGATGCCATTGAACGAACGCCATATGCGTATCGATCACTTCGCAATCGTCCCGATCGAATCCTTGCTCGCTCAAACGGATCGTGTCGTCCAATGCGAACATGCCCACGTCAGCGTTCTCGTCTCCGTCGTAGAGCGACTCCTCGGTTATTGGAGCGATCTTATGCATGACGCGATTGACGACCCAGACTGCCGCACATTCGGAATCGTAACAATCGACAATTCCTCGCATCGAACCACTTTGAACATAGTACTTGGCCATTTGGTTTTCCCTTGTTGATCGGCGAACTGGAATTTCACAAATGTCCACAATCGTTTCGCAAGCCTCATATCGTATGGGCGAGCGTCGTTGCTTGGACATTCGTTGTATCGCCGATGCGTTTGACACGACCGGTCACGCTGAACCTGTTTTTCGTTTAGTAGGGAGAATATTTTGGGGAAAAGCGGAGTTCCCTGGCGGGGAAACACGTTCGATTCTTGAGTTTACGGGGGCGCACCCTCTATACTGGTACTTGATCAGATTTCAACAGGTTCGGTCCAATCCGTGAGGACTGCATATGCGGGATCGCATCGCAGGCCATCGCGTTACGTTTGGACTTTGGATCAAGTTACCAAGGTTGCCGCAAGGAATCGCTGACTGCTATGAGCATATCCCAAACCAAGAACCGAATCGCTATCCCCGCGTCGTTGGTTGCCCAGTTGTCCGAGTTTAGGAAGCGCGTGTGGACAACCAAGATGTTGGAGGCTACCGGCATCGCGCTGTTCTCCATCTTTTTTGGAGTCCTTTGCGTTTTCGCATTAGACCGCCTATTCGATTCTCCTGCATGGATTCGTGCGGCCGTTTTGCTCCTGGCAACCCTCGGTGTGGCCTCGATCCCGCTGTGGTTTCAAAAATGGGTGATGCGAGTCCGAACGGCGGAGTCCGTGGCAAAACTCTTGAGCAAACGAATGCCTGCCGTTGGCGACTCCTTGCTCGGGGCCATCGAGCTGTCTCATAGCGACTCAGAACAGCAGCGATCCCCAGCACTCTGCAAAGCCGCCTTGAACCAAGTTGCCGAGGATTCCGCCAAACGTGACCTGCTCGCTGCCATTCCCTCCTCCAAGCACCGAGCCTGCGGAGCGATGGCGGCTACTGGGCTAGCCTTATTATGCGGGCTATGGATCCTCTACCCGTCGGCTATCGCGAACGCTTGGGCACGGTTTTCTGCCCCGCTTGCAGACATCCAACGTTACACTTTCGCAGCCATCGAACCCCTTCCTAAAACCGTCGTCGTGCCGCACGGTGAGTCGTTCCCGATTTCCGTAAAGTTGGCGGAACGCTCGGAATGGACCCCCGGAAAAGCCACCGCAATCATCGGCGATCAAGCCGGCTTGGAATCCACGTTATCAGATCGATCCTACGCTTTCGAATTCCCTCCGCAAATCGAACCGGGGACTTTGTCTCTCTCCATTGGAGACGCCAGCCCCAGCATCCGCATCGAACCTAAACTGCGGCCCGAACTGGAACGTATCCAAGCAAACATCCAACTCCCTTCCTACTTGCAACGCGAGCAACTCCTGACCAAAGATGTCCGGGGCGGCGGCCTCTCGGTCGTTCGAGGTGCCTCGGTCGGATTCGATGCGACCGCAACTCGCAGTTTGGTGTCCGCGAAAACCAATGGACAAACCATCGCTGTGCGCGATCAATCGTTCGCGCCCGAGAAAGAAGTGATGGACGAATCTCGCAAGGTCGAGTTCGATTGGACGGATGCTTACGGCTTGAACGCCAAATCCCCTTTTTCGGTCAACATCACCGTCCGGAACGATGAGGCACCGGCCGTGTTTTCCGATGGCCTGCCCCGCTCCAAAGTGGTGCTGGACTCCGAACAGCTTCAATTCACAGTGCGCTCCGTCGACGATTTTGGAGTCAAGCATATCGGGATGGAATGGCGAACAGCCGAAGGGTTCATTGGCTCCGAGCCTATCCGCGGCGAACTCATGCTCACCCCCGGCAGCCCAACCTCCGAAACCCTCGATGCGATGGCTACCTTCCAAGCGACGGCCCTCAAAATCCCCGCTCAGCCGCTTGAACTGAGAATGTTTGTCGAAGACTACCTGCCCGATCGCGGGCGTGTTTATTCCTCAGCCCATTTGCTCTACGTCCTCACTCCGAGCGACCATGCCTTGTGGGTGCTCGATCAATTGACCAAATGGCAACGGGAGTCGCTTGAAGTACGCGATCGCGAATTGCAGTTGCTCGATACCAACCGCAAAATTCGCGACCTTTCCGAAGACATGCTCAATCAAGAAGATACGCGCCGAAAAATCGAGCAACAGGCTTCTGCAGAACAAGCCAACGGTCGCAAATTAAAAAACTTGACCAATCGTGGCGAAGAACTATTACGACAAGCTGCCAGGAACTCTGAAATCGGCGTCGGGCATTTGGAAAAATGGGCCGAGATGCACCAGATCCTCAAAGACATCGCCGCCAATCGAATGCCATCGGTAGCGGACCTTCTCAAGCAAGCCAAAGACGAAAAGAAAATCGTCAAAGCGGGCTCCAACCCAGCCAAGTCGGGACCCATGGTTGGCCAAAGCAAAGACTCCGGTGCGAACCCTGCCGCACCGCAAAAACCAGATCCCTCCAACAAGCCTCAAAACCCCATGATCGCCGATCGCGAATCCAATCAACAGCCACCGATTCCGGCCGAGGCAGACCCAAATCAAAAACCAAAACAAGCAGGTCCGCCCGCACCGCTGCGATTGCCCGAAACGACCGTCATGGGCAAGCCGCAACCGAAGAAGCCCGGCGAAGAAGAGGACAATCCTCCCCCTCAAGAAAACAAAGTCGACGAAGCCGTTCGCAAACAAGAAGAGCTCTTGGCCGAATTTGATAAAGTTGCCGAAGAACTCAACAACCTCATGGCCAACCTCGAGGGAAGCACGCTGGTCAAGAGACTCAAGGCAGCATCCCGAGAACAAATGCAGATCGCCGACGCGACCTCCGGCGAAATCAATGAAGCCTTCGGGTCTAGTTTGAACAGACTTATTCCAGACCAACAGGTGCGGATCAAGTCGCTGAAAACAAGAGAAGAAAACGCATTGAGCAACGTCGGGCTGATCATCGACGATCTCGAAGCATTCAACGAACGTCGGCCCTTGGTCAAATTCCAAAGCGTCCTCGATGAAATGAAAAAAGAGGACGTTCTTGGAGGAATACGACTCCTGTCCAATCGCATCCTGCAGTCCCAAGGGATCGCAATTGCCGAAGCCGAGTACTGGTCCGATACCATGGACCGATGGGCAGAAGATCTCGTTGACCCAGCTTGCAAAGGGGAATGCAAAGGAGGCAAGTCAAAGAGTTCACTCCCCCCATCGATCATCTTGGAAGTGATGAAAATCCTTGAAGAGGAAATCAATTTGAGGGAACGCACCCGCGTGGCCGAACAAGCCAAGCCGATTTCGGAAAAAGGAAAGTATCTCGACTTGGTCGACGAATTGGCGACCACTCAGATTAGCCTCCAAGAACGCATCTGCGCGGTTCGCGTACGAATCGAGGAACTGCCGGATTCCGAAAGCGAGTTCGGCAAAGAAATCGCGTTGATGAACGAAGTCGATCGTGCCATGATCGATGCCGCAGAAATACTCGATCGCCCGGATACATCCAAGCTCGCGATCGCAGCCGAAACCGAAGTGATTGAGTTGTTGCTCAAAAGCAAACGGATCAATCCGAAAAGCGGTGGCGGCGGTGGTTCGGATCCCGGCGGCGGAGGTGGCGGCGATACGCAAGACGCAGCCATCGCCTTGCTCGGTCCCGGCATCAATGAAAAGGAAGCCCGCGAGGACCACGGCGTGCAGCAGTCGACCGGAACGTCTGGTTCATCGTTTCCCGAGGAATACCGCCAAGGCTTAGACGAGTACTTTCAAAGGCTTGAGCGCAAGGCACTCCCGTGATCCGCAACACAACCACTCGTTTTTTGCTGCGACTGCTTGCGGCGGGACTGGTTCTGCTTGCCGTCACACAGCAGCCTCTTTACGGGCAGCGCAAAGAGATCATGGTGCAGGACGCGTTGATCCAAGCGATCGAGGTCGTTGACGGATTCGGACAAGTGCAACCGGCCAACTCCAAGCCGATGTTGGTCAAACAAATGCGAGGGCTCATTCAAAACGAACTCCATATTGTCGGTGAAGCCTGCGACCTCGATCCAACACAACAGCAGTCGCTCGCCGATTTAGCCGAATCCGAGTGGAAAGCAAAAACCAACGCATCGATTATCAAACGGACCCAGGAAAATGTCTACGGATTGGTCGATCTCGATGGGCTCGCCGAACGGCTCGTTCGCAGTTGGCTGGAGTCTGTTGCAAATCCCGACCAAGTCGCCAAATACGACGAGGAACTTGCCGATCGCATGAGGTGGAGGCAGAAGGCCGTGGTGAGCAAGTTGCTCGACACCCTCGAGGCGAAGTTGAATTTGAGCGGCGTCCAAATGGAACAGATCGAAGCGGTCCTCAACGAAAAATGGAAGGATCGGTTCTACCGTTCGTTGGAAGCCACGTTTGACAACGTATCGTTGCTTCCCGAGATCCGCCCCACCTGGATCTCAGGACTTCTGTCCGAAGCGCAGCGCGCAGCGCTGGTAACTCGCGATGGACAACAACAGCGATTTGGCGTGCAACAAAGCTGGCACGATTCCCCATCGCTTCCGACCACAGAGAGATTCAAAGTGGGCAAGGCAATTAGCGCGGAACCCAAGGAATTCGAACCCGCCGAAAACAAGCCATCGCCAGTCGACGCAATCCTCGAAAAAGCAAAAGCCGAAGACGAAAGGAGAATCGATGTCAGAAAGCCCTGATGCAGCTTTGGGATGCGCGACGGACTGGCAATGCTCGGTTTTTGCTTGGGTGATAGCTTTTGTTTTCTCCTTTGCCACCGCGCCCCATGCGTGGGCTCAAGATCCGAATGATCCCTTCGAGGCGGACCTAGACGGGGACGCTGTCCCCGCGGTTCCAGGCGCGCTGCCTCGCATGAACCGAGCCCAATTAGAAGAATACATCTACGGTTCGCTCGGAGGTTCCAAGGCATCGTTTCAAAAGACCAAACGTGAAAGCATTCGACGGGAAATCGATCGAGTCCACAGCATCTGCTCTCTAACCGATCTGCAAATCGCGAAAGTCAATGAAGCAATCGATGTAGACATCCAACACATTGAGACAAAAATCAATTCCCTATTGAGTGCCTACGATCCCAAAATGACACCGCAAACGTTACAAGAGATGCAGACCAAAGTTTGGCAGTTCACTCAAACCCTGCAAACCGAAAAGGTGGACAAGCGATCCGTCTGGCATAAAGTTTTGATTTCGCAACTCACCAAGGACCAAAAGGAAAAAATCAAATTGGATGAAGAGCGAAAGGAAGCGAACGCCGCACGGACCGACAAACTGCGAGTCATGCTGAGCTTGCAGAGAAAACTTGGGTTGAGCGCCCGCCAGCGCATCAAAATCGATGAATGGTTGAGCCAAAACGAGCATCGCGAAGTAAACTTTCAAATCGTCTGCAAATCACTGGCGAAATCCACCATTGCCGCCGAAGTGCTCCGTCCCGACCAAATCCAATCCCTTGAAACAATCGCTCCCAAAGCGAACATTCTGCGCATGAACCCCAATCCAGCTTTACCCGCTTTGGACGATCTATTCCGATGAACAGCGATCGATTCCGTTTACGTTTCTCCCAGACTCTGGCTTGGGTTTATGTCTTGTTGGGCGGCGTTTGGGTCGCTCCTTTCGCGGCTGCACAGACACCACGCCGCGATGGCACTGCGGTTCAGGGGCAAGCCGTGTCGCGCGACGTACGCGAGATCTACGACCGAGGGCTGGGCTGGTTAACCAATAATCAAGACGACAATGGGACGTGGAAAGCAACCGGAGGCGAGGGCGGCGGTGCAGGCGGAACCGGCTTGGCGCTGATGGCGTTTTTGGCTTCAGGCGAGGACCCTAACTTCGGCCAACACTCCGTTCCCGTTCGGAAGGCAATCCAAGCTCTTATTCGAGAGCAAAGTCCATCCACTGGCTATTTTGGTGGGAGTATGTACCACCATGGTTTTGCCACACTCTCATTGGCAGAAGCATACGGCGCTGTGGACGAACGCAATTTTTGGCCCGAAGGAGCGGACAAG
>JANODW010000060.1:0-6579 GCA_031412875.1 Pirellula sp.
GTCGTATTAAGCGATCTGCATGATCCAAATCTGAGTGCGAGCCTCAGGCATGCCGCCCAGAAGCACGATGTCGTTGTACTGCATTTGGAGGATCCCGCTGAAGGTGGGAATTTACGGGCTGGCTACTTTCGGGGAGTCGAATCCGAGACGGGGCGGATGTTTCTGGGCGGAAGTACTTCCCGTTGGCGCGGCAAGCCACCAATTGTTCAAGAGCTCATTGGGGCAGGCGTTAGTTACCTGCACCTGCGGACCGATCTCCCCTTCCTTCCCCCATTGCGACATTTCTTGAGCGCACTCAATCAACTCTCGAGGGCAGGTTCATGATCGTGTCAAAGACGTTTCGGAATCCGATTCACCCGATGATTGGGTGCCTCTGGCTGGTCAGTTTCTTCTGCGCACCCGCTCATTCGCAGTCGCAATCGCAGTCGCAATCCATTTCGCGATCGTCTCTTGAAGGTTCGACAGTCGAACGCGGCGTTGCCGGGACCAAGCTGATCCACTATTCCGGCAAACCTCTCAGGGCCAAATCGCAGAGGGATGCGGACGCATCGATTGTCATACGTCTTGCTGTTTCCCCGGCGGACCGAAGCAAATACGAAGCGACCTTTTTGGGTACGAGGGTGGGGACCTATGACTTGAGCAAATGGATAGAGCACGCCGATGGCTCGGAAGCAACGGACTTGCCTGCATGCCCTGTGGAGGTCGTATCGACTTTGACAAACGATCAACGCAGCGATCTTTTCGATGCAGCCAAGTTTGAGGCCCATGTTTGGGGCGGCTATCGACTGTCCGCATGCTTGATCGGATTGATATGGATTGGTATCCCAATCGTTGTCCTCGTCCGCAGGGCCATGAACCGCAAGACGATAGAAGCTCCACCGGCGGTGCAGAAAACGCCAACATTCGCCGAACGGTTGAAGCCGCTCGTTGAGGCGGCGGTCGCCGGCAAGCTTTCGATTCGGGAGAAGGGGCAATTGGAATTGCTATTGCTACATTATTGGCGAGAGCGAAACTCGCTCCAAGAGGTCGATATGGCAACCGCGATTGGTCAGCTTCGACAGCATCCTGAAGCGGGTCAACTCATAACCCACATCGAACGATGGTTGCACCAATC
This sequence comes from Pirellula sp., assembly GCA_031412875.1. GTDB lineage: Bacteria > Planctomycetota > Planctomycetia > Pirellulales > Pirellulaceae > JBKCUI01. The sequence goes on from JANODW010000060.1 coordinate 1,115, forward strand.
CAGCTCCTCCTCAGAAAGCGATGCGTGTTCCGCCGAATCGATCAAGCAACTTCTCGAACCCTACTGCATCGACGTCGTTAGGAGCGCTCCGACATGACGTTTAGCCATCCGTGGATTTTGATAACGCTCATTTTTCCCATCCTGCTGTGCGTTTGGTTGTTGCAGCGAAAAGCGAGGGAGATTGCATTGCCATTCGATCATCAGCCCCATCCGAACAGGATTTTCATAAGCGGATTGCTTCGGCTTTGGGAGCTGATTCCCGCCTTGCTGTTGGCGGTCATTCTTTTGATGATCGCTGGCCCACAAGTCCAACAAGTACCGCGCGAGGAGCGAGTGCTGACCAACATCCAGATCTGCATGGACGTTTCCAGAAGCATGGCTACGGACAATCGATACGCGATGGCGCGAAAAGCAATCGAAGACTTTATCGTTTCTCGCAAAGGCGACGCACTTGGCTTTACTCTGTTCGGAACACAGCAGATTCGATGGACTCCCCTCACCAAAGATATCTCTACCATCCGTCGTGCGCTCCCGTTTGCCGATCCTAACAATCAACCACCGTTTATGGGCGGCACGTTGATCGGTGCTGCTCTGCGCTTTTGCCGCGACAATATGATCGCGGAGGCGGGTCAAGGAGACCGGTTGTTGCTATTGGTCTCAGACGGTGTTAGCTCGGATGTCAACGGCGGTAACGCCTCGATTCTGGCCGACGAAATGAAAGACGCGCAAATGACTGTGTACCACATCCATGTGGGTACCGATCCCGTGCCTGCAGAAGTGACCGAGATTGCCAACGCAACCGGTGGCGAAGCATTTGTAGCGACAGATGAAAACGGTTTGAAGCGAATCTTCAAACACATCGATCGGATGAAGCCAGCTCGATTCAAAGCGGCGTCCGCTATCCCAATGGATTTCTTTCAGCCCTTTGCAATAGTCGGATGGTGCCTGTTGGGAGCACTGGCGATCGGAGCGTTTGGATTGAGGTACACACCATGGTGAGCAACATCCTTCTATTTGCATGTTCGATCTCGCTTGGGATAGGCCTTTGTCTTAGCATCGCGGAATGGATTCACCAACGACGCATTGCTCGGTTGGCCTATCTCGCTTTTGGCTCCCGGGGCCGAGCCCGCTCGTGGGTTGCAATCGCACCCGCGGTTCGCATCGCAAGCGCCGTCTTGATCGCTTTCGGACTGACCGTCCTGTTGTTGATGGAGCCTGCCGCCATCGAAAAAGAACCCACGCAACAAGCTTCGAAACACCTGCTCGTATGTTTAGATGCCTCGCCCAGCATGTATGTCGCAGACTCCGGTCCCAATGGAAAAAACAAGCGGGCACTGTGGGCTGGTGAAGTCATTCAAGCGATCCTCGATCGACTCGATACGGACACGACGCGTGTCACCGTTTTTGCCGTCTATACGAAATCCATTCCGGTGATTGAAGAGACGTTTGATAGGAATGTCGTTCGAAACTTGCTGGATGGACTCCCATTGTTCGCGGCGTTTGATGCCGGTCCCACCCGGCTCTCCACTGGTGTCAACGAAGCATTGGCCTACGCTCGCAAATGGGGACCTCGCTCTACGACGCTGGTCGTCATCAGCGATGGGGATTCGGAAGACAAGGTCGCGGTCCGCTCGATTCCACCCGCCATTGCAGATACCATCGTCATCGGCGTCGGTGATCCCACGCGTCCGACGATGGTTTCCGGCCACCGCTCCACGCAAGACACCCAGTCGCTGCGATCGTTGGCAACCAAGCTCAAAGGTATCTACCATCAAGGAAACAATCGGCATCTGCCCTCGGAAGTGTTGGCTCGCCTGTCGATGGTTCAACCGCGAATAGGAGAAGGGATTGGGCTGCGTGAGTTTTCCCTGGGGTGCTTGCTGGTCGGCGGAACCTTGGTGACGCTAATCGGCCCGGCATTGCTGTTGTTCGGCCGAAACGCTGCCGAACTACCGGCCGTTCGCGTTTTGAAAGTAGCCCAACCTCAACCACAACTTCTTGAGAAAGCGATGCGATAATGATTGCCAAATTGGGTTGGAGTTTCTGGGCGATTGCACCAGCGTTGGCTTTGGCGTTTCACTTTGGGCCAGGCCAGAAAATGCTCAAGCGAGACGTGGCAGCCGACCGCTTTGCAGCCGCACGCGTTCAAGATAAGGCGGCAAGCAAACTGCAACAATTGGCTTACGAAGCGCAATTCAAAACGATAGAAGCACGCCGCAAATTATTGATCGAGGACAACGATGCGAACCGCATAGGGGTAGAGCGAGCGCTTCAGGAAGAACAGGCAGCCTATACGGCCGCCAGCGACGCTTGGAAAAATGTCGCGGATCAATACCAAGAGATAGCAACCTTGTTGGATGGAACTTCACAAGCAAAGCAAGTGAAGTGGTTGCAAGGAAGGGCACTGGTCCGATCCGGGGAAGTTTTCAACGGGATGGAAGTCCTCGAATCGGCTCTGAGCGAGGCTCTCGACGATGGAGAATCCGGTAGCGAGTTAGCGCTGGTGACCCGCCAGGAACTTGCCGCTGCTCACTATTTTGGAGCGCGGCTGCTGCGTGAAGAAGGGCGTGCCTCCGACCTTTGGCGGCAAGTATCCGAATCGTCTCGCCAGCAATATCGATTCCTCGCCGAACAAACTTCCAAAGAACGGAATCCCGAACTCGCTAGCAACTTTCAAAAAAACGTCGAACGCGTCCTCGATCTCGAACAGTCGGATCGTTCCGAATTCATCGCTCGCCCGATTCCCAAGGATTCCCCTCGAGGGCTTCGGCCTGGCGATGGTGTTCCTGGCAAACGGCCCGGTCGCGGTCCTCGCCAAGGCGAACGGCCAGGCAACGGTGCGTCGCAACTGTTAGAGATTGGACCCGGCTGGTAAAGCAACCTGGCGATACCACCTCGACATTATCACGGCTCGGAAAACCATAGTCACAACGCTATCGAATAACGCTATGCATACTCAATCACGATTTTTTTGGACAGCTCGCGATACTTATGCGCGCCTTTTGGCCACGGCCCTTTTGCTTCATTCCCTCCAGGTCTCGCACGCCCAGCAGCCCATGTTGCAGCTCGCTCCTGCGTTGCGATCGACTCTGCCATCTGCTGCCCAGCAAGCCGGCCAAGCACAACCGGCGCAAATGGGTGGCATGACTCCGGCCAAGCCGATCGCACCCAAGCTTAAAGACGAAGAAATCGATCTGCTCCGAAAGGACTACGATCGGCTCAAGCCAGACGAACGCGAATCGATGGTCGCCACTTACAAAGATCTAGGCATCGACCTGCTGGAGGCTTTGGGTTTGAACAAGACTACCGACGCCAGTACGGTTGCAACTGCTTCGACCGCCACTCCAAAAAACGATTTGTTGAAGTCCTTAAAGAAACTGAATTTCGCTCGAACGCCGGACAAGGTTCTCGAAGCCCGAGCTCAGATTGGGCTCAAAGCAGTATCGATGCCAGCGGCCGATGCGCCGCTAGACGAACAAGTCAATTGGCTACATACCAACGTCTTGGCAGGGGAATGGCAGTCCTTGCAAACCTTCCTCAAGGAGCGAGGTGGTTCGGATGCTGCAGAAATGTATGCCCATGTATTGCAATCTACCAATCAAGGGGATCCGGGATTGTTGCCTGAAGAGATCCTAGCAATTTCAGAAGCTTGTCCGGCAGAATTGACGGAGTGGCAACTCACGTTGCTCGCTCAATTGCTAAAGGCAGCGACCGCGCGTTCGAGTCCGGGGCCATTTTTGCAGCGTTTGAAGGCCGGTACGACTTTCTTCGGCCCAGCGGATGACGGCAGACGGGATCGAACAGCCAAATTTCTCTCGGACGCCAATCTCGCAGTCGCAGCATTCGATTACCTTCCTATTCTCGAGAAGGCTCGTGAAAAAGGAAACACCCAAGCGTTGACGTCGCATGCTCGGTACCACGAAGCCAGAGCGACTGCGCTTGGGAACGCGCCCGAAGCGCAACAGCAACGCCGCGCAGCGTGGGATCTCTACTGCGAAATCGCCATGATGGACAAAGCGGAATTTGCACCGCGCCGCGAGGCCATGGGGCAAGCGATCGAGCTGCTTCCCAATATTCCACCCGGACCGGCGACCGAATGGCTCCAACGCGTTTTTGCGAACAAATCACTTGCTCCGACAGGCCTTGAAGCGGTCGCGCTCAAAGCGATGAGGATTGGAAACGAAAAAATTGGCATCCAAGAACGCGCTTCTGCAATCTTAATGATGAAGGATTCGGTCGATGCGCTGCTCAAAGATGAATCCATCGAAATCAATCAGTTGCGTGTTCCGCTCCGCCTCTTGACGATGAGTTTGGTGACCGCGGCCGAAGAGACGATTACCAAACAAGCCTCGAAAGCGGGCGTCGCCCCAGAGACAACCCTTTTGCTTCGCGCGTTGCCGAGCGACCGCTGGCAAAGCATGATCGAACCCAGCTTGGCAGTCCGTGCATGCAAAGCATTTATCGGAATCGCATTGAGCGCTGACAATGTCGAACAAGGTTTGGAACTGCTGTCCAAAGGGATCGAAAGGACCCCGAGCCAAAGCATCGAAATGGCCGATGAGTTCTTACGCATTTGGATGATGAGATTGAACCCAGCACCCGACCCACGACGGTCGCAACAGTTCATGATCATCGGCGGCCGCGTGCAACAAGCCTCCGCACCGCTTACCCGTGGACGTCAAGATCGCAATTTGGAACGTTTGAAGCAGCTTTTGGATCTTCTAGATAAAATGGGCGCCAATGGTCGATCGCTCGAACGCGTAGTCACCGCCTTTGCCGCCTGCCACGGCAAAGCCGAAACGTTTCAGCGCGAAAGCGTGGTCTCTGTTTTAGGAAACATGGAAGACCTCTCCCCCATGGTTTCCGCCCGCCTGGCAGAATCGATGCGAACCGGACTCAACGGCGATTGGAAATCGCGCGACGCCCAAAAGGCAGCCGGGAATCAGCGCAGCGCTTCAGAAATCGATGCGTTGATTGAGGATGGTTACCAGCTCGCGCTCGACATGATTGGCTCGGCAATACGTAAAGACCCAGGCTCTTGGCGCTATGCTATGACCAAAGCCGCATTGGCTTACGACCATATGCAATTCCGTCGTGAACGGGACCAGGACGCTTCCTCGTACAACGCTTCCAGGCAAGAACTTTTTCGAGCCTTTGGCGAAGCTGCCAAACAGTACCAAGCGGCTGTGATTCGCGGTGAGCTTCGCGAGGACCCCGGTGTGTATCTGAATTGGTTCAGCATCTCGCTCGGTTCAAGCGATCTCGCTGGGTTAACCGCGGACGATCTCATGACCGAGGGTTCCGAGAATATTGAGCAGGTTAAACGGATTCGACAACAGATGCTTGATATGCCAGCGGAAATGTCAGCTTCGCATTTGGGGGAATTTGCTCGCCGTGTCATCGAGAAGCTGCCGAGTTTGATCCCAGAAGTCAAACCGGGTGTCATTCGCCGCGCCGCCGAGATT
>JANODW010000061.1:0-4890 GCA_031412875.1 Pirellula sp.
GAGATTCTGCACCTGCCAATCTACCCCGACTTGACCGAGTCAGAGCAAGACGCAGTGGTGGATGGTATCCAGAAATTCTATGCGTCGGCGTCGCTTCGCCGAGCCGCATAAAGGGTACTGAATCTCCAGCGATTTCAGAACTACGCAATAAGATCAACGTACTGTGCCTGTTGCAGAATCTAAGGAACTTGAACCACGGATGACACGGATGGCACGGATTTCTAAATCAACGTGCCACTCGTTTCCATTCCAATCGAGCGTTTTTGAAGTTGAGCAATAAGGCTAGTTTGAGTTGGGTAATGTTTAAGTAGCCGATCATTTGGGCTAAGTGATTATCGTTGAAGGCGGTAACAACCTTTGGGTCAGCGATTACGAGATCGTCAACGATCAAGTCCGGAATAAGTGTTCCGATGAGTTTGCCGTCGTAATGCACTGGATATTGTCGCTGTTGATCGACCTTGTGGCCTCTCTTTGTCAGTTCGATAAACAGCGCATTCTCGTAGAGCTTTTCATCCAGTCCAGGACGAAGCACATTCAAAACGGTCATGGCCGCTCCGATGATTGCTTCGCTCAGTTCTTTGTGTATCAATTCGGTCATTGTTGTTTTTCCATTTTTGACCACGAATTTCACGGATGGCGAGGGGCCAATCCCAACCATCACGAAAAGGGACCGTCAACAAAATCGTTGGTCGTGATGGTTGGTGATTCCCCTAGAAGTGAGGAAAGGTACCCCCGGCTGGGCTCGAACCAGCGACAGCGCGATTAGAAATCGCGTACTCTATCCAACTGAGTTACGAGGGCATGTCCCCCATTCTAGCAAATTTAGCAAAACCTGCGAATGCCACTCGCCGCTCCACCGTGGGTCGCTCCACCGTGGGTCGCTTTTGCCGAAAGCGACTTCCTCGCACCCCAACCTAAGCAAAAATTGCCTCGACCGCTTTTCCCTTCCCGTCTTCTGTTACATAAAACGGCCTGTTTTCGATGAGGTACTGAGTTTTTGGGCTAATCCCCATCGCGGTCATGATGGTTGCATGCAAATCCATCACGCTCACCGGATCCTTGATCGCCAGCAGTGGGCGTTCCTCCGCCGTTTCGCCATACAAAAACCCTTTCTTGGTCCCACCACCAAACATGAGAACACTCGTTCCGCCGGTGAAGTGACGGTGCAATCCGTAGTGTTTCATCTCTGAGACTTTGTCGACTTTAAACGTAGCTTGATCGTTCGCGTTCGAGCCAGGTCGGCCCTCGACAATTGCGTCTCGGCTAAACTCGCTTGCAACCACGATCAGCGTCCGCTCCAGCAATCCCCGTTCCTCGAGATCGCGTACCAGGGTCGCAATCGGCATGTCCATTTCCTTGTGGAGGCCTGCCAATGTCTCATGCCCACTGGCGTGCGTATCCCAATACAAAAACGGGACGTACTCCGTGGTGACTTCGACAAACCTCGCACCGGCCTCGATCAATCTGCGAGCCAATAAGCAACCTCGGCCGAACCGACCTGTATCGTACTTTTCGAGTACCTCTTTGGGCTCCAACGAGATATCAAACGCTTCTCGTTCCTTGGAACTCAGCAACCGGTAGGCGTTGTCGAAACTGCGCAGCATCGACTCTTGTTGGTAGTCGCTCATGATTTCGCGGTTAGGATTCTTGTCGACCAATTGGCGAAATAAGCGGTCACGGTTTGAAAATCGTTGGGCATCCATTCCTTTGGGTGGACGCACCGATTGGGCTGCTTCCTCTGGGAACGGAAGATTCATCGGGCCAAACTCGCTCCCAAAGAAACCTGCCGTTGTAAAGGCTTTCAACTCCTCGACTTCGCCGATCCCTTCGAGGCGTTGTCCGATGTTGATGAAAGCTGGGATGACGGGGTTGCGAGGGCCGAGTACTTTTGCCATCCACGCACCCAGGTGAGGGCATGCGACGGTCTGCGGCGGAACATATCCGGTGTGCCAGTGATACTGATGCCTCGAATGCAGGATGCTGCCCAAGTCCGGTTGAACCGCGCTGCGAATGAGAGTTGCTCGGTCCATCACGCTTGCGATGTTCTCAAGCCCTTCGCAGATCTTGATCGTATCCACCGCGGTGTCGATGGCCGGAAAGGTGCTCAACATCGACTGGATCTCGAGCCCTTCCTTGTACGGGGAATAGCGTTTGGGATCAAAGGTTTCAGGTGCGGCCATACCACCCGCCATCCAGATCAGAATGCAAGCGTCCGCTTTTGCCGTCGGGTGATTGGCACCGTCTTGGTTTGCGCGCACGTATTGCGGTTGCCCAGTCATCAGTGCAGCCGAACCAGCCGCCGCAAGCTTCTTCAAGAAGTCGCGACGAATCTCTTGTCGATTGCCTTCGAATTCGTTTTCCATTTTAAGATCACCTTATCAATTGAAACTCAGGCTGCATGATCACCACCCACAAGAGATCTTCAATGCCTCGGGCGGAAAGCTCCGCGCCAAGCACTTCGTGGGCGATCGAACGCTCGTCATCGCTTGGCATCCGACCAAAAGAATAGCGATACAACCATTGGACCAAGGAATCGTTGCTCGACCAAGTTTGGTTGAGCAAGTTTTTTGCGCCTTTGGAAAGGGCAGCGGCCAAGATCGAGCCATTTGCCATTTCCATCGCTTCGAGCGTTGTTAGATCGTTCGGTCGCATGCTGACGATCTGGTCCCGATTCGGGCGCCCGAGAGCTCGCATCATGGGATCGCTTTTAAGGAGGGATGCTCGCACCATGGCTGTGTTCGATTGCGTTGCTCTGGCCAATTCGATTTGTAGCTTTGGCACAACGGCGGCCCAAGTGTTTTGATTCGCAACGAGCATGGCAGGTTGCCAGTCGCCAGGGTTCTTCGCAAATTTGCCTTTGTCGTTTGGTAGTTTAGCCGTCCATTCCCAAGTGGTGTCGCTTTCTAGCGAAAGCATGGGTGGTTGGTTCAGCGGTGAATCCCCCTCCGCCCATATTCTCACTTCACAAAAAAGTCCTGCGGGATTGGGTGCTGTTCCTTGATTCTCTGCGACCACCACCAATTCATTTTTCCCCTCAACCAATCCCGTCAAACGCACGGCGACCGGACCTTCCCAATTGTCTCCAGAAGACATTCGCTTGCCGTTCAAATAAAGGGTGTAGCGATTGTCGCAAGTGGCAGTTCCACCGGAATCGCCAAACCCTTTCTTTAACTCAAAGCGTTTGCGAAAAGTTCGCTTTTCACCTGCCTCGTGCGGCGAGCTCTCGCCATCGCTGGACCAAATCCACTTCGCATTCGGCTTCATGGAGGCGGCCAACTTCGCATCGACTTTGCCCCGCACGAAGGTCGCGTCGATTTTTTCTGGGGCTGCACCCGTTAGTTGCCACACGGCGTCTGCAAACTGCTCAGCAGTCATTCGCTTTGCCCGCGGACCGCGATACTGGTATTCCCGAGTTTCCGAATCCGACTGCAGCACTTCTGATTGGCTTTGATAAGCGGACGAGCTCGCGATGAAGCCCAGCGTATGCTTGAGATCGTATCCATGATCCGCGAAATCGCTTGCCAACAGGTCGAGCAAATCGGAGTTCCAGGGTTCTGTTTGCATTGCGTCGGTTGGGTGCACGATCCCTCGCCCCATCATGCGGTGCCACAATCGATTCACAATCGTGCGTGTGAAGCGCCCATTGTCCGGGTGAGTCATCAGGTCTGCAAGTTGCGAGAGCCTCGTCTCGGGCTTGGCCGTCGGATCGACATCGCCCAATTCTGGAAACAGCCATTTGGCTTTTGCGGTTTTTCCGACCGGCTTATCGCATCGATGGATGGGTAGGTCTGAACTTGCATAGATGGCCGCCAATCCATAAGCTTCGTCCAGTTTCCATCGATCTACGAAACTATCATGGCACGAGGCGCATTTTAGATTGATCCCGAGCAGGGACTGAGAGATGCTTTGAGCGAATTGAATTTCAACCGTCTGCCCTGCACTTACTTCGCCGCGCCATTTGATCCCATCGATGAATCCACGGCTTTCCTGGGTTGGTGGCGCAATCAGTTCTCGAACGAATCGGTCATACGGTTTGTTGTTGAGAAGCGATTCGTAAAGCCATCCACTGATCTGTTTGCGACCGTTCGTGATAAAGCCGGTTCCTCCATAATCGTTGCGCAAGAGATCGTTCCAGAATGTTAGCCAATGTTCCGCGTATGCTTGGTCATCGGTCAGTAGTCGGCCTATCAGACGGTCCCGACGATCGGGCGATTTGTCAGCAAGAAATGCGTCGAGTTTGTCGGTCTCGAGCAACAGCCCGGTCAGGTCCAAAGACACTCGCCTTGCAAAGGCAGTATCCGTAAGTGGTTTGAATGCATGCTTGGTGGTCGCGTTGGAAGCGGCCAAGGAGTTATCGAGGATACGATCGATGGGATGTGTCCGGTTGCCGATGGGTGATGGCAGGGCTGGCCTGCGAGGTTTGAGGGGCGGTTCATAAGCGGGGGCTTTGAACGCGAACCCTTGTTCCCATGTTGCACCACCGTCGATCCATCGCTTCAGCAAGTCGACTTCCGTTTTGGAGAGTCGCGGGCCCTCCGGAGGCATCCGTTCCCCTTCGATCGTCGATGTGACCGCTTCGATCAACTTGCTCGACTCGGACTTTCCTGGTTCGAGAACAGGTCCGTTCTCACTCCCTTTCAACAAGTCGGCGCGGGTGTTGAAGGAGAAGCTCCCTTTGCGTTGATCGCCTGCGTGGCATTCCGAACAATGCTTGCGAAGAATCGGTACGATTTCATGCGAGAAGTCGATCGCATTTTGTGCGACGAGCGTATGTTCGCAAACAATCGCGAAACAAAGGGACATGCCAAAAACGGCAAAAAATGAGCCTGAGAATTGGACGGGCATAGGACTTAATGGCAATGGGTGGGATAATCTCGTGCAAGCCCATTA
>JANODW010000062.1:0-11724 GCA_031412875.1 Pirellula sp.
CAATAGGAGCTCGTCCCATGAAAAACCGCGAGGACCAAAAAGCAGGTCCGGTCAGCCCCCCATGGTGCGGTTTTCCAACGCCATCGGTGACCGATTCGAGCTCAAAAAAAAATGACAATAAAGACATCGATAGAAGTTTGCTGGAAGGCACGGTGAGTTGGATTGGGAAAGATAGCGAGTCGCAACCGATCGAATATTTGGAAGAATGCAATACGTTTCAAAACGGAGAATGATCGTCCGATCCTGTCACGCTTGATGGGGGTCGAGACCGAGTATGCGATCCGTTGCCGACAAAATGTTGCTCCGAACGCTTCGACGTTAGACTTCGAACTGCTCGCGCGACGGCTCGCTCTGGAAACCCCGATGGCGCCGAGCTTTCGCAATCCGTATCGAATCTTCTTTGCCAATGGCGGCTGCATATCGCTCGAAACGGGCGCATCTTCCAGTTTAAAAAACGCGATGCTGGAGTCCGCGACGCCCGAGTGCCACAGCCCGCGAGAACTGTTGTGCTACCAAATCGCCATGGAGAAGATCCTGTCGGAAAGCGTCAGCCAAGCGTTCGTCGAACAAGAAGTGCATTTGTTGAAAGGGAGTGCGGATGCACACGGCCATACCTACGGACAGCATGAGTCCTATGAGATGCGAATCGCAAGCGGCATGGCGTTGGTCTACTGGCGGTTGGGGTTGTTGCTGCTCCTGCCTATGGTCCTGGGCTATCGCGTGGCGGCTGCCTGTTGGTTCCTAGTCATATGGGCTATTAGTCAAATAGTATCGGGAGGGGCCAAAGGGCTCCGGAAATTATGGAAGTTCGGTAGTTTCGGCAAAACCGAACCCACGAAACAAACCGACGCCGCCGCGACTCCGTTTCGATTGAATCTGATGGGTCCGTCGTGGGTGGCTCTCTGTGCGTTCGGGCTCCGGTTGTTGCATTGGCCACTGGCTGCAGCGCTGTGGTTAAATATTTTCTGCTTTGCATTGCGACCGCAGCGAAAGTATCTCACCGCGTTCTTGGCGTCGCGTTGCATTGTCGATGGTGCTGGATACCTCGACAAAGAGAATCGCTTTTGGGTCAGCGCTCGAGCTTCGACCATCAATGCCGTGATTGGATTTGGCAGCTATGGACGCTCTTGCCCTTTGCTGCGATGCGATTCATGGTTGCGAGGACTCTGCCTAGGGCCCTGGTGGTCGGTGAGCAACTATCTCAAGTTGTTTCGCGCAACGCAACGCGTCGAGATTGCAATTGGAGATTCTGGGCTTTGCGAACAATCCCAGTACGTGCGTCTCGGTGCTACCGCGTTGGTTCTCGACTTGGTTGAAAAGGCATTCCCAAAAGTACCGCTCTTAAAGGATCCCGTCCAAGCGATCGGGCGATTCGCTAGAGATTGGATGTTGCTCGCTAGTGTTCCCGATTGCACCAAACGGCAATGGACATCTCTGGATATCCAACACGCCTACGCCGCGGCGGTTCGGCAAATGCTTCAGTCCAAATCCAATGTGCCTATCGAGGCATGGAAGATCCTCGATCATTGGCAATCGACTTTAAACCAATTGCACCCGACCGATGACGAAGCCAATCTGCCACGTTCGATGCTCGGCCGCATCGACTGGCTTAGCAAACTATGGCTATTGCATCAAACCCACGTCGACGCAACTTGGCAGGCAAGAAAAAAGATCGACCTGAGATACCATGAGCTGTCCAGTGGCGGCTACCATCGACGGTTGAATGAAACTTTGGAATTGGCACCGATCCTCGACCCGCTGGATATCTCACGCTCCAAACGGAATCCCCCTCTCAACTCACCGGCAACGCGCCGAGGCTATTTGATTCGCGAATTCTCATCTCCAGAATGCGAACTCCATGTGGATTGGACCCATGGCGAATTCTATTTTGAAGGACAAATACGTAAGGTGGAATTCTAAGGCGAGCGGCGGTCGCTTGTGTTCGCGTTCCGATGCGAGTACGATCGCAGGCGATCCTGTCCGAGATCAAGGCAGGACGAGAACAAGCAAAACCATCAAATTCTAAGGCTCCGAACGCAAGCAGGGAAAGACAATGAAGTTGGGGTTTCTCATGAAGGTTTCGATCCGCAGTTTGATCGCGATGTTTTTCTTGTCCCAGGCCACTTCGATGGTTGCACAGGAGAACGTCTACTTTAGAAAGGATCATGGGGTTGCCACAGAAAAGCAGGCCTTGCCCTCCGATTGGGATAACGATGCGAAACTGCTTTGGCGAACTCCGTTGCCGTCGGGGCATTCCACTCCTTGTGTGTGCGGCAGCACGATTTATTTGACGACCTACAAACCGAACGAGAAAGAATTGGCGACTGTCGCCATCGACAAGTCAACTGGTCGGATTCAATGGCAACAGACCGTTCCCACCAAAGAGCTAGAGACGTTTCACGCGACGGGAAGCCCTGCCACCGCTTCCCCTGCATGCGATGGGAGCCGTATCTTTTCCTTCTTCGGCAGTTACGGTCTGCTGTGCTACGATCTCGAGGGCAAATTGCTTTGGGAGCGTCGAATGGGACCTTTTCAAGATGAATTTGGGGCTTGCAGTTCGCCGATCTTGGTCGATGGCAAGGTGATATTGAACCAAGACCATGACGTTGATAGTTTCCTCATGGCGATCCATCCCCAAACCGGCCAGACCCTGTGGAAAGTTCCTCGCCAAGATGCGACGCGTAGCTATTCCACGCCGGTCGTTCTCGACCGCAACGGGCTCAAAGAAATCTTGGTTGCCGGCTCGTTGCAGCTCGCAGCGTACGACCCAGATACCGGAGAAAAAAAGTGGTGGTACAACGGTCTATCGCGGATCGTCGATTCGACTCCCATCATTCACGACGGCATGATCTACATGGCAACCTGGACCCCCGGCGGCGATCCAAGCGATCGTATTGCGATGGAACCCTTTCCCGAAGCGCTTGATAAATACGACCGCGACGGGGATAAAGCCATTTCAAAGAAAGAGCTGCCCGCAGGGAGCCCTGTCATCGATCGATTCTTCCGAATCGATTTGAACCAGAACGAGAAACTCGAGGAAGCCGAGTGGAATCGTCATGCTGCCGTTTTTGATAAGGCAAAAAATGTCGCGTTCGCGCTAGAGCCAGGCACGCGTGGGGAACTGAACAGCCAATTTGTGAAATGGACCTATACCCGTGGCTTGCCAACTGTTCCCAGTTCGGTCATCGACCAAGGGGTCCTCACCATGGTCAAGGACAGCGGGATCGTCACGCTGCTTGACATCACCACCGGCGAGATGCTTCACCAAGGCAGGGCGGAGGGGCGAGGAAACTATTACTGCTCCCTCGTTGCCGGCGACGGCAAAGTGTACATGGCCAGCGAGAGCGGAGTCATGACGGTCTTCCAAGCAGGGAAAGAATGGAAGATCCTTTCGTCGCATGATTTCGGCGAGCGGATGATGGCCACCCCAGTCGTATCGAACGGCGTTTTTTACATACGGACCGACGAAGCGCTCTACGCATTCGCCAAAAAATAGCGCTGCGTGACGAGGCTAACTGAAACAGGCTAAAAACAATTGCAACGCCTGTCGATTTGCTGCGACATCGTGGACTCTCAGGATCTGGATTCGATGCAAAGCGAGGGCTAAAGAAACTCCCACCGTGCCAAAGCATCGATCGATATCTTTGTCCCCTAGCAACTTGGCGATGAAGCCCTTGCGGGAATGCCCTACCAGGAGTGGTCGCTGGGTAGCATGGAACTCGCCAGCCCTTTGAATCAATTCTAAATTGTGGGAATGCGTCTTGCCAAATCCAATTCCAGGGTCAAGGCATATCCGCTCGGGCGCAACACCTTGTTCAATCAACCAAGTGTCTCGCTGCACGAGGTACTGCAATATGTCTTGAACCACATCGCCGTACGTTGGATTGTCTTGCATCGTTTGGGGCGACCCTTGCATATGCATGGCGCATACGCCCGCTTGGCGGGTGCAAGCCAGTTGCACCATTTCTGGATCCGCTGCGAGTCCGGAAACGTCGTTGATGATTTCGGCACCCAAATCCAACGCGGCGGCAGCAACCGGAGCCTTGGTCGTGTCGATGGAGATCGGGATTGCGATCTTTCCTTGCAGACGCTGCAAGACCGGCGCGATGCGGCTGAGCTCTTCGTCGACTGCGACCGATTGGCTGTAGGGGCGCGTGCTCTCGCCACCAATGTCTAAAATATCTGCGCCCTCGTCCTCCAACCGCTTCGCCTGATCCACCGCCCCTTGGACCGTGAAATAGCGCCCGCCGTCAGAAAAACTATCGGGCGTCAAGTTGAGAATGCCCATGATCAATGGGCGACGGTCGAATGCCAGTTGCCGGGTGCGCAAGACCCATCGATTCGCAATTCGATCCGATGTGGCGGGCGGTTTGAATGGATGGAGTGTCAACGGAATGCTAAACGTAGTTGGGGGTCGGCGGACGATAGTGGTCCATGTTGATCGACCGGAACCAATCGATCGTTTTCTTCAGTCCGTCGCGAAGCGGGATCTGAGGCTCCCAGTTTAAGTGTTTTTTCGCCAACGTGATATCGGGTCTGCGACGCGCTGGGTCGTCCGGTGGCAATGGCCTCTTTTCCAGTGGCACTTTGCAACCCGAAATCTCCATTACCAGTTCCGCCAGTTCGCGGATCGTAAACTCACCTGGGTTGCCAATATTGACAGGACCAATGAAATTATCCTCGTTGTTCATCAAGCGGAAGATGCCTTCGACCAAGTCGTTTCGGTAACAAAAGGATCGCGTCTGCTCACCCTCTCCAAAAATGGTGATCGGTTGCCCTTGGATGGCTTGTCGGATGAAATTGGACACGACCCGTCCATCATACGGATGCATGCGAGGTCCATACGTATTGAAAATGCGGACGATTCGGATGTCGACATTGTTGGAGCGGTGATAGTCCATAAAGAGCGTTTCCGCCACGCGTTTGCCTTCGTCGTAACAAGACCTCACACCGATCGTGTTGACATTTCCCCAATACGATTCGGGCTGCGGATGAATCAGGGGATCTCCGTAAATTTCGCTCGTGCTCGCCAATAGCACCCGAGCACCACAGCGTTTGGCGATCCCGAGCATGTTGATGGAGCCAAGCACCGAAGTCTTGATCGTTTTTATCGGGTTGAACTGGTAGTGACCCGGCGCGGCCGGGCAAGCCATATGGTAGATCTGATCTACTTCCAGGAAAATCGGAAGCGTCACGTCGTGTCGGATCAGTTCAAAATTTGGTCTCGGAAGAAGATGAGCCACGTTCGCTTTTTGCGCCGTAAAAAAGTTATCCAAACAGATGACATCGTGTCCCTCGTCGACAAGGCGTTCGCACATATGCGAACCAAGAAATCCGGCGCCACCAGTCACTAGGATTCGACGAAGTTTTGTCACTATTGACCACCAATGGAGATGCAAACGTAATGAAGGCAATCACGGAAGGACCACGAAAATCAGCGAAAAGCCTGAAACTTGATTATCGATTGCCATCCCGCTACAATCGTCTCGGAAATTGAGTGATTGACGCAATTCGAACCGCCGCGGTTGCGAATGCGTACGTTGTAAGCATTGTGCGAGTCGAGCGAAGTTTATCGGACGCTACGCACAACTTACTTCCGATTCGTTTCGTTAAGGAGATAGTTCGAGAATGAAAACTTTTAAGTTCAGTCTAATGGCCTTGGCTTTGATGTCTGGCGGCGCTTCATTGCTCGCGGATGAAACCAAGGCGAAGTGCGACGCTGCCTGCGCAGCGGATGCAGGAACATGTCCGGTCACAGCCGACATGGCGAAATTGCCAAAGATCGCATACATGGTCGGGAAAAAATCGCTGTGCTGCGAAGAGTCTGCGAAGGCTGTTGCGACCGAAACCGCTGCCAAGGTAGAGTATGTGGTTGGCACAGAGAAATTTGATTGTCCCGATAAAGCATTCGCGAGCCTCGTAACACAAACGGAAAAATTTGTGTCCGCATTCGCGACGCCTAGCACCTGCAGCGTTTCAGGCAAGACGACCATTGCCGGCGAATCATTGACCTGCTCTGTCGCGGCAGGCGAAGTGGCAACGAAAGTAAAGAAAGCGATGGAATCGGTCGCTATTTCTTACAAAGTCGGGGACAAGACCTGCGAATGCCCAACAGAAGCCAAAACGTTGGCTGCTGCCAAGAAAGCGAAAACACTGTTTGTTGTCGGAACCGAAGAAACCGAATGCGAGCAAACAGCCCGTTTGAACTTGGCCCGCGCGAAGTACAAAGCCGCTCTATTGGCGATGGCACCTGCCAAAGCCGAATCCAAAACCGTCGTCCAGTAACATTGACGTTTTTTTGACAAAACAAAGAGAGGCCTTGGGGAAACCCAAGGCCTTTTTTTTTTGCATGGACGCTCTCGTCGCGGCACGGCGCAAGGGCTTGTTGATCGAATGAAATGCAACAGCGTTTGTAGCGGAATGCCTCAAGCATTTCGCTGATTTACTTCATCTCGGCCATAATACCGGAAGTGTAGCGACCTCCGCTACGAAAATGATCGGTTGAGGAATTTCAGAAATTCGTGTTAGATTCTTGGTTCCTGCTGTGTTCTTATTGTACAAGTCCCCAATGCTGCTTTTTCGATGAGAATGACCCATGTTCGATTCCCCTGAAACTCGACTCAGCTTGCTCAAGCGGTTGCAGAGCGGTCAGGACGAACCGGCTTGGGATGAGTGTCATGCGATCTATCGCCCGGTGCTAGCTCGCATGGTCGCGGCTGCAGGGTTGCCACCGAGCGACCAACCGGACGTTGTCCAGGAGATTTGGATCAAAATCTATCGTGCCATCGACAGGTACGAGCATCGGTCGCACCCGTTTGCTTTTCGAGGTTGGCTTTCCAAACTCGCAAAAAATACGGCTGTTAATTACTTGACCCGAAAAACACCCCGCCGCACCGAGTCGCTGCGAGAGGGCTTGCCGGTGACCGATCGCAATTCCACCAAGCAGTCGCTCCAAGATCAATGGGACCGCGAGTACGAACGCCAAGTGCTCGAGTGGGCCGCTTTGCGAGTCGCGTCGCGCGTTTCCAAATCGGCCTTCGATGGGTTTTGGAGAACGGTAGTCGAGGGTGAAAGCGTGGAGGCAGTGGCCAAGGAACTAGGAGTCACTGCGGGATCGCTATATGTCTCGCGCGGACGGATTATGGCAACGCTCAAACGCGAGGTCGAGTCTCGAGAATGTTCAGAGGAATAGCTTAACATGGTTGCTATCAATTGCGAAAAAGAACGAAAGAACTGGAGTTGTTTGGTAGACGACAGCCTGCCTCCCGAGGAAGCTCTCGAGCTGACAACTCATTTAGAAAACTGCGAACAGTGCCGGGCGAAGTTCGAATCGTTGTGCGCCGAATCGTCGTGGTGGACAAACTCGTCGCGAACTTTGCAACGGATAGAACGCGAATCGGGCGTATTTCAAACACGCGGCTTTTCGAGACAGGGAGAATCCGATCAAGCAGCTTCTGCGGATCCAATGCAAAGAACCCCCAAAGCTTCGCCCTTGGTCGTTATCTCGGGATTGAAGCCGTCGCAAGAATCGGGAGCGCTGGGCGAACTGGGGGACTATACGGTTCGCGAGGTGATTGGCTATGGCGGTATGGGCACGGTACTCAAGGCGTGGGACAAACGCTTGTCCCGCGTGGTTGCCATTAAAGTGCTTCATCCACACCTTGCCATGAGCGGAGCGGCGAGGGTCCGGTTTGCGCGAGAAGCCCAACTGGTTGCAAGCATCTCGCATCCCAATGTCGTGCCGATTCATGATGTTGCGGATGACCATTCGCAACCTTATATCGTCATGGGATACGTATGCGGCGGGTCGCTCCAGGACCGATTGGATAGAGAAGGTCCGCTTGGTTTAGAAGAGTCGCTGCGAATTGCATTGCAGATCGCGGAGGGGCTGGAGGCAGCGCATTCGCATGGCTTGGTTCATCGCGATATCAAGCCGGCCAATATCCTGCTCGAGGCTCGTTGGCAGCGAGTCCTGATCACCGACTTTGGATTGGCGCGCGCCCTAGACGATTCGAGCATTACGGCTAGCGGACACCTTGCAGGTACTCCGCAATACATGTCTCCAGAGCAATCGCGAGGGGATAAAGTGAATCATCGAAGCGATTTGTTTAGCCTCGGCAGCGTTCTCTACGCGATGCTCGCCGGACGCCCACCCTTTCGGGCCGAAAATCCCGTTGCAATCATGCAGCAAGTGAATCGCGATCGCCCGCGACCGGTGCACGAGGTACAAGACCACTTGCCCTATTGGGCTCATCAACTCATGGAGCAACTGCACGCAAAGAACGCAAAGGATCGCATCGGGTCGGCGGTCGAAGCGAGCAGTCTGATACGCAGTTGTTTGCAGCACGTTCAGAATCCATCCAGCGGTCCACTTCCACGTGGTTTTTATGCAACAAAGGCCAACCGAGGTTGGCCCGCCTTGCAGTTCGCGTCGGTGTTGCTCACGGTCTTGCTCGTCGGAGTTTCCATCGCGAATGGGATACGCCCCCTTCCATCCCCTGCAGCATCCCAAGCCGGCCCATCGTCCCCTCCAGCCAACCCATCGGTTTTGCGAGAAACCATCGGACCGACTCAGGAATCGCCACCGCAGGCCACGGAAGATCCAAAAAACCTTGATGCCAAGTCACTAGCTCCAGGGGCGGCGACCAAGGCAATGGGGGCAGAGGGTGCGATGTTCGATCTCGACGTCATCGACACTCAGTTGGATGTTTTGTGGCAGGAGATTTTGGAAATAACTTCCCAAATCCAATGATGAATCAGTCTATTAACATATCACGTTAGGAGAACAAAATGAAACTAAGTCTATTGGATCGTACGATCACTTGTTGCCTGTTGGGAGCCGCTACCCTCGCCGCGGCAACCGGCATGAGTCGCGTTGCCCCGCCCGCCGACGACAACGATCACGCGGTCGTGGCTTCTGAAAACGATGAGGGGAGCGCGTCCTTTTTCGAAATTCGCGAGCTCGATGATAACGCGAATGAAAAATCCCTGCGAGACCTTGTAGAGGCAGTCACCCGAGCCTCTCAAGAAGAAAAGGGCGATAAGCGAAACCAATTGAAAGAAGCGCTTTCGCAAATTTTTCAAAAACGAATCGCTGCTCAACGCGAACGCATTGCAGCAATTCGTGAACGGCTTGAAGCGATCGAATCACAAATGGACAAGCGTTCCAATCTGGAAGATCAGATCGTCGAGCGACGCCTCGGAGAACTGCTCGGCGAAAAGGACGAACTTAGCTGGGACCATGAACCGTCGTTGGGCCTAGAAGGGATTGGCGAAAATGGTCGTGATCGCGAGTATCTCGAACTGGCTTACGACTTCGCATTCGATTTGGGAAAAAACGAACCACGCGATGTTTCCAAATTGTACAGAACAAAACGGGCCACAGAGGTCAAAGACTCAGTAGATCAAGCGAGAAGGCACGCAGAGCTTGCACAGCGGAATGCACAGCATGCTCAAAAAAATGCCGATCAAGAAAAAGTCAATGCAGAACGAACGAGGCATCAGGTAGAGCGGATAGGAAGACAATACGCCGAAGCAGCGGAGAAATATCGAGAACTGGAATTCCGAAAATTAGAACGCCTGCAACCGCTAGAATCCTCGCGTAAAGAACTGACCGAGCGACTCTCCAATAGAGAATCCGAGGAGCAATCTTACGCAACCCGTGACGATGCGACGGCGCTCAGGGCTCAAATCGAAGCGATGCGACAACAATCTCGCATGCTCGAAAAACAGTTGGAAGAGATGTCCAAAAAGAATTCTAATAAGGCAGAAAAGCCCTAACACGACCGTGACGTAAGCTACTGCGAAATCGACCCGAACTGTCCCGTGAGAACCACTTCGAGCGGGACGGATTGGGTATCCGAATCCAGCACCCTGTCGTAAGCAGCATCCAAATCATGCCCTAACGGGACGGGCTGATTAACGCTGGAAAGTCTGACCGCTGTCAGCAAACCCAAACTTCCGTAGCGAATCGTACCGTATTGGGGAGCGATCCCCAAAAAATCAGCGGCATCTGAAGTTATCATCCTGAGTATGGACTCCGACGAGATGGAGCTATGAAGTGCACGAAGCGTCTTGGCTTCTCTCCACAGGTTCAGATCGGGATTGGACGCCCGCGAGTCCGTACCGAGCAAATGCCTGACACCCATCTTCTGACGTTGTTCCAGGGGATAGTGTTGGCTTTCTAAATGCTGGTGACCAAAGTGCGCATGCGTTCGCGGGCAATGGACGATGGCCATCGATTGCGAGCGACTGGCCAACTGTCGGAGTTCCCCCTCGCGCAGATAATTTCCATGGGCTATCAAAGACAGCGGGGCCGACTCCAAAGCCTTTAGATGCTCCGAAATCTGCCCTCTCTTTTCGAAATAGTCATCGCTCATTATGGGACTCAGCAATCGATGGAATCGTCCCGAGCCCTTTTCGAGCCACTCCATTTCATCAACCGATTCTGCCAAATGCATAGTCGATAGCCTTTGATGGTCTCGAGAGAGTTGCACGCTTTGCTGGGTAGTGGAAAGCGAGGTGGTGTAGGGCGCGTGCGGCGCAACCCCCCTTTCCCAAACGCCATCAGACTTCGGCGCATCTATTTGTTCATTGGCAAACGCGAGGGTTTCAACCAGCCGCGAGGGAATGATATCGAGAATCTCTATGCATGGCTGAACGGCGACAGGGGCATACGGACCGAGCGAGATGGCTGAGCGCGAACGGATCTCGGCCACGGCTGTCGCAATCCAACTTGCTTCCCAAGGTTGGGTCGTTATGTCGATGATCCAGCGAACGCCGGCGGCATAGGATTCATGGACACCGCTGGAGATCGCTGCTTGCCGCTGCAGGAAGCGTTGTTCCGGCTGGCTAGCTTGCGATCTGCGGTAAGCCAAAAGGCGTTCGATCCAGTCGGGAAAACCGTTGCCCGCCGGGATGGGAGCTTCCAAATCGCTAAATTCCAGGTGGCAGTGTGCATTGATGAGGCCTGGAAGGAGGGCGTACCCATTTAACGTATACCGCTTGGCAGAAGCATACACGGCTGGCAGTTGACTTCCAACGTATTGAACAACGCCATCGCAAATGGCGATCCAACCGTTCGGTATAGGGGGCGCGGCGATGGGAAGGATCCAGTTCGCCGTCACCACGAACGGCCCACTCGCCACGGTCACTTGGCTTTCGAAACCGCTAGTTTCATGGTTTCAAGGCCTTTGGCAGCGACGAGGTTGGGGTCTTGAGCCCAATACGTTCTATTAAACAACTCGATGGACAGAACTCCATCGAACCCGCTTGCAAAGACGGTGGACAGGATTTGGCTGACTGGGGCAATGCCATCCCCTGGGTAGACACGGTCGGCGTCGTTGATTTTGTCGCGAGCCATGTCTGGATAGTCGTTCATGTGAAAGACGTGGATCTTTTTCCCCGAGAGCAGGTTCAGATCGTGAAAGGAGGAGCCTCCTTTGTACAAGTGATAGATATCGGGAAGGACGCATGCGTCGGGATGCTGAGCTGCTGCGGCGACGTAGAGCACTTCGGAAAGCTTCGAAAGGTTTTTGGAAAACCCCCATACTTCGAGTTGCGCGATACAACCGGCCGCCCTGCCAACTTCCAACAGCGCGCGATAGCGCTCTCCGGCTTGTTCGAGATTCAGGGGCCCCGAATTGGTCGCGCCTGAAGGAGGAGCTGCGATGCGAATCCCGCCGATTGCGGTTACTGTATCCATGTCCTTGCGAGCCTGCTCGA
>JANODW010000063.1:0-5559 GCA_031412875.1 Pirellula sp.
TTTTTCCAGTCAGGAGGGTATCGAGCGGTAAACCATCCACAGGATGTCCAGTGGGTGGTTCGATGTTCGCCAGTTTCAAAATGGTGGGGAAAAGATCGCAGACAGATGCTTGTTGTGTTTGGATGGCACCGGCGGGAATGGCCAAACTTCTTGGCTGCGATGGGTTTGCTTTTGGTTTTGCCCATGCGGCGATAAAAGGGACTCGCATGCCACCTTCGTAATGGGCTCCTTTTTTACCGCGAAGCGGGGCAGCGCAAGCGACTTCGTGTTGATGGCCCAACGGTGCATCGCTCCCATTGTCTCCTAAAAAGAATACGATCGTATTGTCTGCGGCGCCGATCTTCTCTAGGTTCGCGAGAACATCACCGAGCGACTTGTCCATTCCTTCGACCAGCGAAGCATACGCCTGGGCTTGCGGCGACAGTTTGGATGATTCGTAGTGGCTTGCAAATCGGGGATCGGAGTTAAAGGGCGCATGGACTGCGTATTGGGCAAAGTACAGAAAAAAAGGCTTGTCCTGATTTACTGCTTCGTTCACCCGCGCGTTGGCCTCCAAGGTGAGCGCCTCGGTCAGGAAGGTGTTCGAGCCGTGATATTTATCAAGATCGGGAACCGCTTTGCCGTCGCGTTTGCCATTGAGGCCGAAGTTCTGCTCGGCGTAGTAGCTACCGGGCTGGCCGATGGAAGATCCGCCGATATTGATATCAAAACCGACGTTCAACGGATTCGATCCTTCGCTTTTGTTAGGACCAAAGTGCCCTTTGCCGACATGGATGGTTCGATACCCATTGGATTGGAGCAAGCGAGCCAGGGTCACACTATTCTTTTTCAGGCCACTCCAATTCCATTCAGGAGGCCCATTGGGGCCGGCATTATTTGCGTCTGGGTTGATCCAATTGGTCGTGCGATGTCGCGCTGCATTTTGGCCGGTCATCAGGGAGATGCGAGTCGGCGAGCAAACGCTCATCGCATAAAATTGGTTGAACCGAATGCCCCGAGCGGCAAGCTGTTCCATGTTGGGTGTCCGATATAAATCATTCAGGGGATACCGTTTGGGTTGTCCCGAGTCGTCTGTGAGAAAGGGGACCGAAGTGTCCATGATACCCATGTCATCGACTAACATGATCACGATATTGGGGGGCTTGACCTCTGCGAAGGCCGGTTGAATCCATCCCGACAAAACTTCTGTGAGAGCGGCGACTGCAATCCAAGAGATTATCGATTTGGGAAGAGATGTTAGACTCATGGGAAGTGGATCCTTTGGTTAGCTTGATGCGAGATACGTTTTAAGAGTGCTGCCATCGGGGGACGTTGAAAATTCGTCCCTACCACATGGGCTTCCATTGTTCTGATTCCACGCGGGCAGTTTGCAAATAATTGCTGATTATTGCTGCCGTTTCGGGATGTGACGATGCGACGTTTTGCGATTCCGATATGTCGTTTGTTAGATCGTATAAGACGATCGGCGCTGTAGGGCCCCCTTTGCGAATCCCTTTCCAACGACCGCGGTAGAGAGCCGCCTGTTTGAAACCACCTTCGTGAAACTCCCAATACAGGAATTCGTGTTCGCGTTGTTGGCCCGTCTTTCCCAGGAGAGTAGGCGCGAAACTTAGCGAGTCGGTGTTGGCTGGAAGCGATGTTCCGATGAGATCAGCCACGGTAGCCATCCAATCTCCAAAATACGATGGGTGTGCTGTTTGGGTGTTTGGGTTGATCTGGCTTGGCCACCAGGCGATCAACGGAACGCGAATGCCACCGTCGGTCAGGCTCCGCTTTATTCCTGAAAAGGGTCCAGAAGGTTGAAAGCGGTTGAGATCATGATTGCTTTCGTTGTGTGGACCATTGTCGCTTGTGAATAGAACCAATGTGTTGTTAGCGATGCCGATCTGCTTGAGCGTCGAGAGCATTTCACCGACATAGCCATCGAGACGCGAAATCATAGCCGCTTGACCTTTGTCCGCTTCCGGCCAATCTTTGTCCGCGTAGGGCCCAAAATCGGGGACATGTGCACCGTTACGCAGTGCCTTGGTTCGTTCGTTGTTCGCATGCGGGATGACCATACTCCAGTACAAAAAGAACGGCTTTGAAGCGTTTTCTTTGACGAACTGTACGGCTTCTTTGGCGAAAAGATCATCCGCAAACGCAGACGCTTCCACGGCGTATCCCGCGCCGCTTTCACCGACGCGAGTTATCACATTAGGAAGTAGGATTTTGGATTCGTTTCTCCAGAGGAAATCGGGGAAATGGTTGTGCGCATGCGATTGGTTCAAATAGCCGAAAAAGGAATCAAAGCCTTGTTTGCGGGGTAATCCGCTTTCCGCGCGACCGATGTCCCCGAGTCCCCATTTTCCGATCAAGGCAGTTCGATATCCATTTTGCTGAAGTAGCTTAGCGACGGTGAAGTCGTCCGATTGGAGTGCCTGGGCTTCAGGATTCTTTTGTCCCGCGTTCCCACGAACGCGCGTATGGCCGTGATGCAATCCGGTCATAAGGACGCTTCGGGACGGTGCGCAAACCGTTGCACCGGAGTAAAAATGAGTGAACCGTAAACCTTCGTTAGCCATCCGATCGAGGTTTGGGGTAGCGATGATTTTTTGGCCGTAGCATCCAAGATCGCCGTACCCCAGATCGTCGGCCATGATCCAAATAAGATTAGGTTTAGGAGGTGGGTCGGCAGCGGGCGCACTCCAAGACAAAGCCAAACAGCAGATCAGAGCGTATGATTTGATGGCATTTTCCCTATTTAGAGGCTTCATGGCGGCACGACTGCTTAGAGGACGAGTACTAGGATGATGGACTGGGTTCGGACGGCGCCACAGGGGACTGCGTTGCACAGGGCTGGGTTGCTGATATTGGGCTGCTGATAGTCAGATTCGTATTTTAGCCAGGAGGGGAGACTCTGTCGCCGGGTGGCGCTATCCATGCGGTTTCCTCATGTGCCAAGGCTGAGTAATTGGAACGTGGCGAGACTAGGCACTAGTATTCGAAGCCGGGCTCAGGGATATTAGGACCGAGTTTGTGCGGAATGGGATGCCGGTGGTACGCCATGCCGTTTGGGGTGACTCAAGGTGTACAAAGGTTAGGACAGGCGGAGTGATTTTGATGATGCGGTGGTCAGTTTTAGGTTTATTTGCTTTGAGCATGGCATTGTTCGGCTGCATGCCGATTGGCAAAGGGGCCGTTCCGATTTGGAAAGCCAGGGTTGTCGCAACTTATCCGCATGATTCGGAGGCTTACACGCAGGGTCTGGTCATTGAAAAGGGCCAAATGTTTGAGGGGACGGGCAGGTATGGGGAATCGACACTGCGAGAGGTCGATTTGACTACCGGCAAAGTCCTTCGTTCTTTGTCGCTCGACCGGCAGTACTTTGGAGAGGGTATTACGATCCTGGGCGGTAAGATTTACCAGCTTACGTGGAAGAATCATTATTGCTTTGTATATGATTTAAAATCGTTTCAGTACAAAGAGTATTTCCAGTACGTCTTTGAAGGCTGGGGGCTCACCAACAATGGCAGAGAGTTGATCGTGAGCGACGGATCGTCTGACATCCGGTTTGTCGACCCTAGCAATTTTAAAGAAGTGCGTAAAATCGCGGTCAAAGATGGCGAGACACGGATCAAAAACATTAACGAACTGGAATACATCGAGGGGGAGATTTGGGCCAACATATGGTACGAGGATCGGATCGCTCGCATCTCGCCTGAGAGCGGCAAGCTGTTGGGTTGGATCGATCTGAGCAGCGTTTACCCCGCCAGCCAACGCAAGGATCGAGACTTTGTCCTCAACGGGATTGCGCAGGATCCAGACAGCAAAAAAATCTATGTTACTGGCAAGAACTGGCCCAAGCTGTTTGAGATCGAAATTCTTAAGGAACTTCGGTAGGGTAAAATCAATCGCGATGGATTTCGAGAAGGTGTCCAATCAACTTGGCTATATCGTTGGCCAAAGATGGTAGGATTTGGGCGCTTCGTGGGGGAGTTGCATAAAAGTTGGCACAGCGGCAGAAAGAAAGGGATCGCGATCGATGATTCGAGTGGGTTTGGTAGGGATTGGCTTCATGGGCTGGATACATCAGCTCGCATATCGTCGAAGCAAGAACGCGCAGCTTGTTGCGTTTTGTTCGCGAGACCCAAAAAAGAGGCAGGGAGATTGGCGAGGCATCCAGGGCAATTTTGGGCCGCCGGGCGATCAGATATCCATGCAGGATCTCGAAGTGTTTGACACGCTGGAATCCATGCTGCGTTCGTCGGACATCGATGTTATCGATATTTGTTTGCCTCCGCATTTGCATACCTCGGCGGCGATGATGGCGTTGGAACATGGGAAAGATGTTTTTTGCGAAAAGCCATTGGCCCTGAATGCTGCGGATTGCTTCCACATCATGGAGACGGCCAAACGCTTGGGACGGTTGGCTATGGTCGCACATGTTTTGCCTTACATGGGCGCATTTGCTTTCGCAACGGAGCTGGTCAAGAACAAAACTTACGGTGCGCCGATTGGAGGGTACTTCAAACGGATCATTTCCGATCCCACTTGGATCCCTGATTTTTATGACAAGGACAAAGTCGGTGGGCCATTGGTCGATCTGCACGTACATGATTTGCACTGGATCCAATTGCTATTCGGAAAGCCCAAAGGAGTCCATGTCGTCGGGCGCATGCAGGGCGACGTCGCGAAGTTCATTCATGCAGTTTATGATTTCGGTGCGTCCAATGTGACCGTTGCGAGCACTTCGGGGGTGATCGATGGGCCTGGTCGACCATTCACCCATGGCTTCGAATTGCACTTGGAGCATGCAACACTCCAGCACGAATTTGCTGCCTTCAGCGACGCCATGGAAACGATGCCTCTCAAGATTGTAACGCGGGACGGCCAAGTTGTTCGGCCTGAACTGGCAGCAGGTGATGAGGTGGATGCGTTCGTAAGCGAAATCGACGATATGGCGGAAAGCGTGCGTTCGCGACGCGTTGCGCCGAGGTTGGATGGAATGCTTGCAGCCCAAGCCGTCGAGCTTGCGATTGCAATCCAAGAGCAACTAGCCTGTCAAAAAAAGTGATACGTTGAGTGCAGTGGCCGTGTGAGTGCAATGGCCGTTTGAGTCCATTTTTCATTTCCATTCATTTTTCATCTCCATCCATTTTCCATCTACATCCATTGGCGAGGATTTTGTTTATGGTTAGCCAGTTCGAGGCGGTGGGCGTTGGTGCTTTGATGTGGATGTGTTTGGCATTGGATTGCAATTGTTTAGGGCAAATCGCAGGCGTTGGTCAGGCCCCGAAGGATCGCGAAATAGCCAACGCGTCTCGCGACGAGAATGGGTTGTATTCGCTTGTTTCCCAACGGCTTACTTTGACTACCGATATTCCACTGGACGATGAGCTCAGGAGTTGGCCCGGGTTGCTCGAGCAGAGCATCCAGCAGTGGTGCGTGTTTTTTGGCGTCGATTCAGGATCCATGTCCGATTGGAGAATACGAGCGGTTTTGATGAAGGACCGCGATCGATTTGCCAAGTTAGGGTTGCTCGATGGCGTGCCAGCGTTTGACGAAGGCTATCAGTTT
>JANODW010000064.1:0-2922 GCA_031412875.1 Pirellula sp.
CAATCGGGCTGTCACCAGCATGAATCGATTGATAGAAAACTCGTCCTCTTTTTTCCCTTCGTCATTGGCATCCTTGGAATCGACCGCATTGATTTCGGCCCCAGCGGCTCCGCCAAATCGCAGCAGGTATTGAACGCCATCTTTGAGCGTGACAAGCAACTCTCCGCTCTTGGAGTAGAAGTCAATGGTGTCGCCACCTTTTTGATTTGGGTTGGGAAAAAATCCACGGCGTTGCAACGAGCTGAGCGACTCGGGATTTTTAAGCAGGTTGCTATCGCCTTTCAGGTCGGCGGCAAGTCCTGCCGGCTTTTTGACGACGTCTGCGATCTTGAGGTTGTCGAGGGTGCTTTTGATTTCGTTCAGCTTGGTTGCATTGAGCTGTTCGTCGGGCGTGAGCGATCGCTCCGAGGGCGGATTGGATTCGAAGCTGGTGATGCGAAGAGGCTGCCATGCACCGCTCGACGTTGTAAAGATCACGTCCGCTTCGTAGTTGCGGCGCAGTTCGAGCTGCATGGAGAGCCCTTGTTGGATGGGAACAATTTGATAATCGCGCACTCCCAACGTCTCTACGTCGTTGCTGCTCAATTTCAACAAGTCCGGTTCGATCCATTGCTTGAAATCGGTGCTGAGCGGGGTCGTATCCAATTCGACAACGTAGATCACATCCTCGGACGGCACACGCACGTACCGCTTCTTCTTGTCGATTTCTTTTCCGATGATGAGATCGGCGAGCATGTTCCCCTTTTCGTCACGCATTTCGATGAGCATGCCGACCCCTTCGCCCCCTTTGTCTGCGTTTTGTTTGTTGGGTTCGACGACTCCGAATAGGGCTTGTTCTGATTTCTTTTCGGTAGCGATATCGATCACTTTCAGACCGACAAACAGGTTGGCGGCTTCGCTCATTTGCTTGCCTGCATCCGCCGGGTAGCTTTCGTGCGAGGGAATGGTCCAGAGTCCAACCTTCTTGTCGCGGGCAACTTCAAAGTCGACGTAGTCTTCTTTGCCGCTGTCGTAACGCAGGATCTTGAGCGATGCAGCCGTGACTGGATCTGTGAATTTTTCGAATAGCGGCTTGTTTACCTTCAGTCCTATTTCCGTATTCGCACGATTGCCGCTAGACGTGATCCACGCCAAGAGTGCAACAATACCAACCACGGCAGCCAACGACCCGGTCTTTGTTCCCTCTGTCACTTTGTATTTCTCCGATTTGCTTCGCTTGATTTTTTTGGATTCGTCTACCGCGAGCGTTAGCCGCGATATGGTTTTTTGGAAAGTTACGATTGTCGCGGCTTGCGTCCGCTGTCGCGGCTTGCGTCCGCTGCTCCGTTTGCTCCGTTTGCTCGCTACCCAAGGGTGGCTCGAAGTCGCCTTGTGAGGACTAACGGAGTCGGCTCTTGGAGATCCCGTCGCGCTCTCGCAATCGGCGAGACACCATCACGATGATTCCGACCAACAAGGGCGGAATGGGCGGGACGAAAACGGCGAGCAGTTTGTAATTGTTTTGGATCTTTCCGATCGCGTCATCGGACTGCCGTCGAGCCTCGCGGATCCCTTGGTCTCGAGTCCTTTCCAGTCGATCCTTTTCCACCTGAAACTTCTTGGTCATCTGCATCTTTTTGATTTGGTTGAACTGCATCTTTTCCTGGAGCTTTTTGATGCTATCGGGATCGACGGCTCCCAACTCTTGCAACTTTTGAATCTGTTCGGCGAGGTCGCGGTCGGATTTAGCGATCTCGTCTTCGACTTCCGAAACCGCTTTGTCGTAGTTGCTTTGGAACTCAGTTCGTTTGATCGCTTCTTCTTTGCGGGCTTCGTCCGCTTTGAGCTCTACCAATTTGAGAGTGCTATACGTGGGGATGTGACGTCGGATTTGGGGGTATCGCGTTTCTCCGACGAGCACGTCGATCGCATTCAACACGAACGTAATGTTCTGGAACTGGAAATTGATGTCTTCCAGCATGGGGGGGCGGTTCCTGATCTCGACGAACGTTCTCGAAATGCAATCGATATCCGAGACGTAGACCACCTTGATCGGCCGAGCGCTGGAGCCTTCTTTTGCCTCTTCGTTGCCTTCGATGAGCGCGGCTAGGATCTGCTCCCCTTGCGTGGCTCCGCGTCGCAATTGGTACATGGTTGCTCGGCTGAGTCCCTTTTGAGTTACTCCCTCGATATCGGCTTTGGGCATCGTTCCTGCGATCTGTCCCGTCTTGACCAACGGCGTGAATTTGAGGTTGGTATCTTTGGCGGGAACAATCACCCCTGCGTACAGGAACATGAGTTCTCGAAGGCCTTTGGTGATCTCGCTCTCGGGGCTGAGGGCATTGGATGCGCCCGGCGCTTCTTCCCGAGCAAAGATCCAAAGATCGGATGCTTCGGAGGTTTCAGCCAAGATCGGATAGGGGTTGTACTCTTGCCAGCAAATATCTGGTGTATAGAGCCCGGTCATACCCATCCGTCCGGGGATCTCGATGCCCAGAGCGCGCCAAAGCGGGTTGATGTTTCCTTTGGGCTGTTGTCCACCACCGCCCATCATGCCCATCATTCCTCCACCCTGCTGCTTTTGGTCTCCTGTTCCAGGGATAGGGTCGAGCGCAACAATGGGATCCTCGAAGATGGCTGTCGGAACCCCAGACGTTACCGCGTTGGTGAAATTGACCATCTCCTCAGGACCCATCGAGGAGGGTTGGACTGCGAGAAGCACGTCGATTTTTTCTGTATCGATTGGCGAAGCCGCGTTGATGTCGATCACTTCGTACTGCTTGGCAAGTTCCTCGACGATAGCTTGCTGGGGTTGCGATTGGAAGGATCGCATGTCCAGTCCCCCCATCAACTTCGCATCGGTTTTGAGGATCCCAAGTTTCTTGCGGGTCGGTTTGGCGACGGTCGTCAGCGAACGAGCCAATTCGTATTCAACGGGTACAC
>JANODW010000065.1:0-6893 GCA_031412875.1 Pirellula sp.
GATACTGCGATCCTTGTCTACGGTTCGCGACTGCGACGAGTTGCTTGTAGAGCGCAGCGACTTCTTGCGCGACGCCTGTACGCGATTCGGGCGATGCACTCGCGTCACTGCTCTGACCGATCGCGATTTCTTTTGCTCGAACAAAAACTGAACGGCACTCAGGCTGCCCTGCCTTTCGCTTCCGAGGTCTTCCCAAACCAACAACCGCTTTCCTTCTACGAGTTTGCCCAACTTCTCCCACCGCGGCCAAACGGATCTTCTCAGGAATTCGAACCAGCTTGGCAAATCAATGCTTCTGCATCGGAGATCGATCGCGTCCACTTGCCGGCTGAAATTCAAAAACTGCTGTCCCAATCGATCCGATTCTGCAACGCTCCGGCGGCACCCATCGTCGCTGTCCTAGGACTATTGAACGCAGGCAAGTCCTCGCTGGTTTCCACCTACCTATCCGAAGAAAACCGGAAACGGATTTTGGTGGGTTCGGCCAACTCGCAAGGGACCCACCGTTTTGTGCTCTGGCTCCCTCAGTCCTGGGGTAACGATGCCGCTATTTGGAACTCCATTCAAGAGCGGCTCCAAACGGTGTTTGGATGCGACAGCGAACGCCTGTCCGACGATCCTGCTGAAGCGATGATTCAATACAACGATACCGCTCCAAGAGCCTACGTCGATCCGTCCGGACTGCAAAGGCATCGCGCTACGATCCAGATCCCACTGGTGGCGTTCGACTCCCAACTGGATCGTTGGGGATTGGCATTGATGGACTGCCCCGACGTGCAAACGGGTTTCTTGCCGGATCGTGGGCTTGCTATGATTCCCGCAGAGAACGCAAACGCCCATGCCGGGGAACTTCTCTTTCACGAACGCTCGCAATCGATCGCAAATGCTAGGCTTGCCGTCCTGGCCAACGCGGCGCCGATTTGCTCTGCATTTGTAGTGGTGCTTCCGGCCAATGCGATGCACGATCAAACGGTCAGCCGGTTGCTGCACGTGCTCGGGGACCGAATGCCTAGCGTTCAGCAAATACTCGCCGTCAATCGCGTCCCGCGTAAATACCCGTCCTCCGAGATCCAAGCCGATCTTCACAAGCTCTATAGGGAGCATTCCGTGAGCCGACAATACATGGCATACGGTTTTGATGGCCCCCATCATCGCGATCGGTTGCCACCTCCGCCCGCAGGACTCCCAGCAGAGGATGACGCAGCCCTCCCGCTGTTCTTCCGTATCGATAAAGAGCCTATCCCACAGCCTCCTCAATCGATCTCGCCGGAAGATTGGCTGCTGAACATCGGATCTCAACTCGACAAACGCAACCTCTTCGAAGATGCATTGGCATCCACCCTTTCAAAACTGAAGACAAACATCCGTACCGCAATCTCT
The DNA here is from genome assembly GCA_031412875.1 of Pirellula sp. Lineage (GTDB taxonomy): Bacteria > Planctomycetota > Planctomycetia > Pirellulales > Pirellulaceae > JBKCUI01. The sequence continues at coordinate 1,381 of JANODW010000065.1, forward strand.
CAGTCGTATGCATTGGTACGCGAACGGTCTTCGATGACCGAATCTCTCCAGTCCGCAGTCGCAAATGCTTGCCTCGAATTTTCCATGGAGGGCAATACCACCAACCCGACCCGAATCCGACTTCAAGTCTCTCGGCAGATCATCCTCCAAGTTTCAAAATCATTGGAACGAACAGCGCCTTGGTGGGCCATGCCAGGCAGGTGGACAGCCCGGCTGGCCGAGACTAGCAAAGCCGGCCTCGTGTCAGCTACCCATTGGCTTCAGATTCCGCAATGGTTCAGCGGCAAGACCGAGGCGATCGGACGCTGGATTCGAAATAGTTGGACCTCCGGTCACTCCGGCAAGATCGTAACGGCAGACGTTTTCATGAACCACATTCAACGGCAAGACCGTCGAGGCACCCTGGGACTCGACGATAGCCTCACCGACGATCCGGTCCAACGGCAACGGGTTCGCGACGCTTGCCAACGCGCTATCGATCGATTCCAGGCGGAAAGCCTTATCCAACTAGACGACACACAACTCGATCAATTTACCTCTAAGATGTGGGCAGAAATGCCGATGTCCAAACGTCTGATCACCGGTTTCGCCCCCGCCGGAATCCTGTTCGCTCCGCTGCTCGCAGTGGTCATGGTACCGATGGATTTCGGCGGTTCGGCAGTGCTGATTTTTGCGTCGATGAAGGAGTTGCTATTGGCCGGCGCCGCAGGGGTTGGCTTGGTCATGGCCAGCTCGGATGCGATGCCACAAATTGCCGAATCCGAAGCGGCCTGGCAACAACTCGGCGACCTGTACGCGGTTCTCTGCGATGAGCTAGGACTGAAACGGCCCCCGCCGGGCCAATTGCCCCAAGTGGGCTCAGGTGCCAATTGCCGTCCCATGCCTTCGAGCCGCATTCCCGAGCCGAACACGGCTAACCCCGAGCCAAGAACAGCTAACTTGGTGGGATGCGTTCCGACTCTTTATCAACTCAACCCGAACGCCATCGCAAGCATCGAAGATTCTTTGGAACAATGCTCTTAGGCGAGCGGCATGCGGAAACATACCAGCCGTAGGATGGGACCTTTGTCCCGAACGAACAAACGGACGGGACAATGGTCCCATCCTACGGTAAACTTATTTGGCGGCGATCCGAATCACCGCTTCTTCGGTTCGGATGATGAGATCATTGCCCAAGATTGCAGGACTGGCGAGGATCGGGCTAGCGAAGTTGTTTTTCGACACGACGGTCAGCTCATTGTCCGCCTTGACCACCGTGACGACTCCGGCTCGATCGGACAGATAAAGCAGCTCGCCAGCCAAGACCGGGGATGCTGAGAAATTGCCACCGATGCGATTGCGTCCCTTTTCTTTTCCGGTTGCCACGTCGTAGCTCGTCAAGATGCCTGCATCGCTAATGGCATACATGGTGCCGCTCCGAGCCACCGCGCTGGGCATGGTGGGCGCCCCTTTGTTGGCTCGCCAAACTGTATGCGATTTAGTCACGTCCCCCTTTCCATCGGGACGAATGGCTACGAATTCCGGCTTGGTGTATCCGGTCGATATGACAATCAGGCCACTCTCATAAATGGCCATCGGTGTCGTCGAGAATCCATCCCCACAATCGACGCGCCAAAGCTCTTCGCCCGTTTCGGGATGGTAAGCAACGGTCCACTGAGCGCCCGGAATAACCGCCATCGTCCGCCCCTTGGCTTCGATCACCAACGGAGTGGAATACGCCTTTTTGAATTCCCCGTTGGTCGCGCGAAGCGGCGGTCTATCGGTTTTCCATGCTAGCTTCCCATCCCGCAGTTGGACCGCCGCGACGTACTGTTGGTCGATGCCATCGCAAACCAGTAGCACCTTGTCCCCCACCACAATCGGGGAACTGCCCGGACCGACGCTATGGTCGACTACCAACTTGGTCGACCATACGGTTGTGCCATCCTTGGTGTTCAAACACCACGTGCCATAGTTTCCAAAGTGACAAATCACTCGCTCCCCAACGATGGCTGGAGTAGGTGACGCATAGGAGTTCATCGGATTGATAACCTCGGGCTGGTCAGAGGTTGCAAGAACAATGTCATGCAGCCGCTTCCCGCTCGCGTAATCGAGACAGATCGCATGGAACTCTACCGACTGGGCCATGGTCTTGATGGCGGCAAACGGATCACCCCCTAGCTTGGCTGCAATCTGTTCCGGCGTCGCTTGGGTCGTAACCGCGGACGTGAACCAAACTTGGCCGTTCGAAACAACAGGAGAAGACCACCCCACTCCATTGGTCTTCGTCGACCATACATAGTTTTCTTTGTTTGCAAGGTCTGTCGGCAATTTGGCGTTGGCGTTTCCTAAGCCATCCCCGCGAGGCCCGCGAAACTGCGGCCATGTCGCCTCGTCGCACAGGACACGAGCAATCAGCCATTCACTACTGGAAAATAGCAAGACCAACAAAACGAAATAAGCACCGGGAAACACACGCATGGGATCTTCTCTGCGAACGGAAACGATAGGGAACCGAAGCACCCTAGTTTACCCTAGACATTGGCTGTTGTCCCCGCCAATGCTATTGAACCGTGGTGCTCGCCGACCGAGAAGTGCGTTGAAAGACCGCGCTGAGCGCCTTTAGCTGCGTATCCAATTCCGCCATGCTAGCGGTCCAGTTTTCATGGGCGCGAATGTGCTCGTCGCCTAGCTGTTCCCAACGCGTATTGAGCGAGAGCAGTTCGTTGTTGAGCAACTCGGACGCTCGGCGGCTTGCTTGCAATCGTTTCTTTTCCAGTTCGCTGCTATGCCAGGTGGAAAGGATCTCTTCCAACTCGGTCAAACTTGTGGGATCGACCTCGATCCATAACGCGTTCTGCGCCGCAGGGTCGGTAACCGTTTTACCCATCAGTTTGCCAACGATAAAACGGGTTTTCTTGGGACTGGCTTCGCTCGACGTCAAGCGATCGATAGCGAGCGTCTTGGCCATTGGCAACTCCAAACAGCATTGCGTCGGCATCGCGATCGTCCCGGACCAACCTTGGTTGGCATGTTGGATTTTGGTGGAGCTCTGACCCAGCAACGCATTTTTCTTGTCAAGGGTCAATTGGATTTGAGAAATGTCGGACTGTGGCAAAACGATCTGCTGAGCGGTGCAAGTCATCCACACACTCGCTTCATGGGTCGCATCGCTATTCAGACGCAATGTCACTGTGGGTTTCGGAGCATCCATTGCATTGCGGAGATTGAGGATAGGGCGGCTGGATAGATTCCAAAACTGAAACACGAAACGGGAACCCTCAAAGGCTTTGTATCCTGGCAGGCTTCCATTGGGAACATCTAAGCTGCCATCCATTTTGCCAGCCGACAAATGCGTGAATCCAACGGGTAGATTCAATAAGCTGGCGGTCTGTGTTTGATTGTCCATCTGAAGCTTGGAATCGACTCGCTGAGCATCGACGCTATCCAACTCTGCCTGAATAGGATCCTTGAGCGATTGCAACGATGCGACAGTCGCATGCACGATGGGGCGACATGCATTCCATTCCTGAGCGATGGCCAATTTCGCTAGTACCTCAGCAGCTTGTTTCGATCTTTTCCTATCCAGTTCCGGTTCCAAGCTGGTTTTCGATGCGAGCTGTTCCTGAGCCAATAGCTTGAGCGCGTTGAATGCTTTTTCCGCTTTTTTGTGAGCGAGTTTGTCTTCCGCAATCGATTGCTTCATCGACGCAATCTCTTTTCGGGAGTCTTCGACGATAGAGCGCTGCCTTAAAACGTTGAGCGAGCCATCGGTGGAAAGAACTTCGCCGAGCCGTTGAGCAATCGCCTTGAGCTGCAACGAGATTTTCTGTTGCGACTGAGTTTGCGCCACGGATTCGTGTGACAACTTTGCTTTGATAGGCTGGACAACGGACTCGACCCGCGCGCTCGGAGCATTTTTTTCACTCTCTTGCGTGAGGAAGCTAATGTCTCCCGCTTCGATGGCGGCCGGCACCGCTCGTTTGCTTGGTTCGGAGATTTCCCAACGCACATCCGAAGCGAGAAAGCTCTCAACTTTGAAATTGCGATACAACAAACCGCTCCAACTGAATTTGAGCGCCGCTTGGCCGATCTTAATAGGCGTTCGTTCGGTTTCATTGCCGTTCGAGACTTGCCGACGGAACGGTTGGATGACAATGTCGCTCAGTGCAATGGTGCTGTCCCGCAAGGAAATTTGTGACGAGCCAATGGCAACTTGGCCACCCAGAAGCTCCGACAGCCGTCTTTCCATACGCGATCGCATGACCGGTTGGAAGCAGCAGATTCCTACACCGACTGTCAATGTTGCGACAAACAACCGCCGACGAATCGTCATGCCGTTTTCTCCGAAGTTTTTCGAACGCTTTCTCGCGAGCCATTGATATGCCAGAGCAAGTATCGAAGCGATTCATCGCGGCCATTGCCGTTGTCGGGAATGTGGCCTGAATCATAAACAAGCGACGGGCTAGACGGAGGAACATTGATTTCAGTTCCAAAGGCAGCCGAATCTTTAACATTGTTAATGACCGTCGAAGTGTTGCCAGCAGGCATAGAGAGTCCTTGTTTTGAAGAAACTGCGGCAGAGCTTTGGGCGCTACCATCGGATAGCTTCTCTGCCGAATGGGGGCGACGGTATCGAACTACCTCGATAACTGTCTCGCGTAAGATGGTGTCATTGGCATCCACGTGGCTTTCGCCAGTGAAAAGGGTAGGCATCACACGCTGTTGGATTTTGCGTTCTGCACGTCGGAAATGCCCTTTGTCGAGCGGTTGTGCGGAAGGCGTTGTTTGAGTCGCTGGCGTTGCTTGGTTGGCGTTAGCAATGTGTACTGCTTGTGTCGCAGGCTTCGCAACCGCCTTCGGATTAGCCAACTCAGTCGTGGAAGCTTGCTTGGATGCGTTCTTTCTGGACTCGGCCGCGGAGGAGGCCAGGGCTCGTATACCTTCCGGTTGAACCATTATTTTTAGCGTGGGCAAAGGCTTCTCCTGCCTCGCTTTGGATTGGTCGGCTAGCGATTTGCGATACTCCAATGCGTTGTCGACCGCCTGTTCCAACGCGATGGTCTCCAATCGACGATTGGCATTGGAAAAAATCCATCGGCAAATAGCATAGACGGGGACCAAGGTCAGGATCCCGACACCCAAACCGCCCAGTACAGAGGGGTTCTCCATACAAGTCCACGGCAGAACCGGGAACTGGTACAACAACGCAATCCCGTCTGCGACCAAAGGTTGACCCAGCAGGCAACTGCCAACAAAAAACGTCGTCGCACTCAGCATGCTGCTCAAACAGTAAACGCCGACAGTAACACAACACGCCGCCAACTGATTCACCCGAAGAAACGCGATCATGGCCAAAAGCGATACTGCAACCAAATTGTCTTTGGGAACAAGACCTATCATCACCCCGATCGCAACCCCCCAAGCCATTTGTGAGGGCTTGCGATTCTGCGAAAGGACCTCAACGATTCGCGTTGATTTTCTGCTGATCCGGGAAATCATGGCCCCTGCCAAATCCTTTTGAACGCTGGATC
>JANODW010000066.1:0-3800 GCA_031412875.1 Pirellula sp.
TGGTGAGGGTGGGTCTTCGGAGCACCGGCCTCTATCCACTTCCTCAGTACCCAATATTCCCATCCGTCCTTTTTGAACCTTTGCCCCCCTTCGTGCAAATCGGCATCCACGGGTTTGGTTAAGATTTTGCTCTCCAAAGGATTCTTTGGGTCGACTCGGCCCGCGTTGCCGTCCAGCAACGCTTTCAAGTCCGCATCAAAATCGTAGCCAAAAAGGGACAATGTAAATCCTCCTTGACCTTGGAAGGACCCATGACATGCCCGTCCATTGCATCCCAATCGGCCCAGCAAGGGTGAGACATGCTTTTGGAAATCAGGGACTTCGGAGGTCACAGAAATCCCGTCAGCGTTGGGCTGAAATCGAACCTCCAAAGGTGCAATCGGTACGTCTGCATAGACTTGAGACAGCATCCATACTGCAGACACCATCCACACTGCGATCCATACGGCCAACGAGTGGGCTTGGCGGGTTGACGTTGTTCGAATCATACTGAGTCTCGGAAATGGCGAGGGACATCGGGTCTGCGAAGTACTCGGGCTTGCGGTTGTATTCACGGCTTGTCCTTGTCGGGCTTAATAGCGTCGGGCTTAATAGCCTTTGCGTCTTGTTTGGGTTTCTTGTTCTTGGCCAACTTGGAGTCGACGCTTTTGAGATGGTTTGCAAGCTGCTGTTCGATCCGTTCATCCTCATGGCCGACGATTTTCGCTAGGAGTTCGTCCAACTGCTGTTCTCTCTTTTTCAACGTCGCTTGCTCGTACTTCCAACGTTTCTTTTGATTCTCAAGTTGCGATGCAATCAAATCGCGAAGCACGGCTTTGTCGAACGATTTGTCGCTTGCAAACCCTTTGGCCATCAGCAAATCGATTTGCGATTTTAATTTCCAAGCTTCCAACTCCATGTCATGCAATTCGGGTTCGCGCTTGATGAGGGACTCCAAGCGTTTTTTGGTTCGCCAGATCTCGCGGATGGCGACTTCGTATTCCTTTTGACGCATGGTTTTGAGGGATTGGAGCAGCGTGACCAACTCCGCGTGATGTTCTTGCACAAACGCGATCGAATCGGATTCGATTTGTTCAAAGGCGATCGGAGATTGCGTTTCGTTCTTGCGAGACTCGCTCTTGATCGCTTCTTCTTGCGAATGCAAAGAAGCCGCCCCCAGGCAAATCGTCACGATTGCCAAGCCCATGCGTATCATTGGAGCATTCCCTTTCCATCGCGTGCGTCGAGTCCCCGATCGAGGCGGTCGGAGGTTGCCAATACGATCCATTCCGGAACATCGGGCTCTTCAACCGAGTCGAGTGAAGCTAAATTCCACTCCGATTCCCATTCGACAGATTCACGGTCCATAGCGATGTGAATGCGATCGGTTTGCATTGCTCCCCATGCCAGAACCACATCCTGGGTCGATGCCGCATCGGCATCTCGTGACGGAAATCCGTCCCATCGGGCTAGGACTACCAGCAAAGTGGCAGCGATCGCGCAGAGGCTGGCAACCCATCGCCAACCGGAGCGGGTTGAAGCGGGCGGCTCCGCTGGCACCAAGCTGGGCGCGGGATCGCTTGATTGGAAAGTCGCGTTGGGCGAGGCCGCTGAACCAGGCTGCCAAGAATCCATTTTCTGAGTCATCTCGAACAGGGCTACCGCTTCCGCGAGAATTTCGCCAAGTCGACAATCCTCTTCCAGGCGAGCTTCGAATGCCGTTCGGTCCAAGGCGGGGTCCTGGAGCACGTAGAGCATGGCCTCAAGGTGCGATTGGGAATCGTCCCTGTCTATCTTGGCGTTCGGCATTCTATCTTTCCTCATTCGTTTCTTCGTCCTCGTTTGCCATCGATCGCAGACGATCCAAAGCAATTCGCATTCGGGATAATGCGGTTCCGATGGGCGTTTGCATCGTTTCTGCGATTTCGGCAAAAGTCTTGTTTTCAAAAAATCGGAAGTGCAGCACCGCTTGCTGCTCGGTGGGCAGTTTTCCGATTCGCTTGGTTAGTTTGTCGATGTCTTCTTGATCCGCCATGCGGGACAGTGGATGGATTTCATAGGTGGCGCAGTTCTCGAAGACAAAGTCCTGAGCCTGTGTTTGGGTGTAGGTGTAGGGCTTTTGCCGATTCCGAACTCGCTGCGCCTCGCGATGGGTTACGCGAAAGAGCCAACTTTTTCGGGCCTCTGGAGCCACGTCCCCGCCAAATCGGGAGAGGGCCGCAAAGCTGGTTTGGACGACATCCGCTGCGAGCGACCAATCCCGAACGATCGCCCACGCGTAGCGTTCAAGCATTTTTGAATACGCTTCGTGGCACTGCGCCACGATCGCAGGTTCGAGGGGTCTATCTGGCACCGCCGCCACAGTTTTCCTTCCTGACTGGAGCGCCGTCAAAAACTCGCACAGAGGTACAGAGGCGAGCTGGGAGTCGATTATTCACTTGGATAGAGAAAATTTTGGCCTGGCCTCGCTAAATATTGCCCAATGCGAACGATCCGCATTCCTCTAATCCTCGTTCACAAAGTTGAACCGGACAATCGATCTACAAGGTATTGGATGCACATTTAAAGGAAACGCTGTCATTTGATTTCACGGCAAAGTTCATGCAGATGGTAAGGTCGCGGACCTGGAATAGAAAAGAGGGTGCTAAGATCCAGCAGCGTTGGGGCGTTGCTGCGGTGTGGATTTTCGTATTGTTTGAGGGAATGCCTGCCCGATGCAGCGAACCGGCAGAGCCTAAGCCCTTCTTGGTCAGCCGCTCGGTACCCTACCGTTTGCCACCCCAAATCGAATCCGCGGCCGCATCGCTCAGCGCCAAGCAGGTCGGGCAGCTCGCCTCGGATCGGTGCGGCGCCGCCAATCGCATTTCTTCGGATTCCCAATCGCGGGTTTCGTCCGCACCCAAGCATGGCAGGGAGGACGACTGCGAGCAACAAATACTGCGGGCTTTTCAGGGAGCCATCGCGACCCGACTACGACAAACCGCTGCCGCCAACGCGATGAAGCTGCATTTTGGAATTGCCGCTTGCTTAAAAGTAGAAAAGATCTTCGATAGTACCGCGGCTCTTCTCGAACGCCAAGAAAAGTCGCAGAGCGAACTGGTCGAAAAGGGGATCCCTATTCCAGACCCAACTTTGGTCGGTCGATTGAAGATCAATTTGGAAGACAAGCGGCTGGAAAATCATTCGAAGATAGCCGTGCTTCGCTCGCAGCTCGCGGCGTTGATCGGCACCGAGTATGCTTGCGGTCATGCTCCGGACGAAGCGGACGAGATCGTTCCGAGCGACTGCAACGTGTGTGATCATATCGCTCAGGCATCTCATTGCCGGTGTGATCTCGTTTCCATGAGGAGACTGAGGAGCACCGTCCAATCCGAAACGCTCGACGCTTGGGATAGCATCGCGTCGACGCTGAGCGGGATCCCTTCGCTGATGAAGCCAAAACCGTTTTTGTCCAAGGTCCTAAGTCCGGTTCGAAGCCGAGCAGGCACCGATAACGCGATCGCTGCCAGACGCCGTTGGCTCGATGAAATGATCGCAGATCGCGAGAAGCAGATTGCGATGGAAGTCGACGTCGCGTTCGAGAAAAAACGGTCCGCGGCTTTACGATGGGTCAATGCGGCGGAACAGATTGCGAACTGGGATTATCGCATCGCCCAATTGGAAAGCCTCAGCGAGGTCCAGGGCAACCTCGCCTCCCAATTTGAGGCAAAATTGAATCGAGGCCAGATCGAGGGACAGAAGATCGAGCGTTGGTCCGAATGGCATTTGGCCAACATCGATTTGATGCTGGCTATCGGCTGCGATTTGTAATATTGCTTTGG
>JANODW010000067.1:0-13024 GCA_031412875.1 Pirellula sp.
TATTTTTGATATTCCAATCGTAGGGTTGGGGGCGAATGTTTGTTGTTGTTGCTTCCAGCAAATCCAAACACCATCGAAGCTGTCTTAACGGATTGAGTCTCGCAAACCAAGACCATCGTCACGATTCGGTTTTGATCCGTCTTTAGAAAATTCACAAGCTCATCGCTTTGGATTGAATACGTCCCCTCTTGGACCCCTTGCGGAATCGTAAATTTCCCAAGTAATCTTGCGAAATCCAAATTGGCAGATCCGCCGGAAGCGGCGCTTGCAGGCGCTTTGCTCCAGGAGGAACCCGTCGGCATGCTGTCTAACGAGTCGTCCGTAACTCCGTAGATGGCCATTGTTGAGTCGATGGTCATCGAAGCAAATCCCAATCCTGAAGGGACCGCGTTGAGAGTCAACGAAGCGCTCAAAAGGTTTTCATTAGATATCCCAGACAAATCAAATCTCAAATACGCCTTGCGATCGTAGTTTCGATATTCCTCGGTTGACCATTTCACAAGCAGAACAGGCATGTCGTATTGGGACGCAGAACCGGGCTTCGATTCGTTGCGTTGGACCCAATAATCCATTCCTTTACAAATGGAAGTTGGAAGATAGACGATGGTCTCGCTTGGATGTGGCAGGGATCGTTCGGACGTTCCTTGTTCAACGTCAAACGAATCCAAGATGCTACCGCGAGTCATTCGTACGCCGCTTTTGCCAAATACTTTCTTTTCGATTCCGGTCGCTCGGTCCTCAACATCAACGCGTCCCTCAAGAACTTGCAATTTGGATTCGCCATCTTGCTGGACGCTTACACAGAAACTGGTTCCTTGGTCGGTTAAGATGGCGTTCGGAGTTTCGACGACAAAGCCTTTGAAGTGATTGCGAACCGTGGCGAGTAGTTTTCCGGAGTTAAGCTTGCACCTCTTGCGATCGATGATTTCGAGATCCGCGGGTCCCTCAAGCTCCACCACGGCCCCGACGTCGAAGCGAAGCGTGACCAGTCCGGCAGCTAACTTCAATCGTCCGCAGCCAATTTGCGAGCCAGCGTCGGTCGGAACCGAAGCAGAAATCCAGCGAGTTCCAGCAGTGGATTCGAGACTAGCAAATGTATGTTTGACGGATGTCGAAATCCAAAACGCATAAGTAGTGGCCGCAGCGATCAAGCTAACCGCCACGCACGCCAACGCAATCCTAGGTGCAGTACTAAGCCAACTCCCCGGTTCGCGAATCGACATAAAACTTTCTGAAACTAAAGAAGATGCTGACGGTACCTCCGCCACACGCATCAGCGATGCATTAAGCAAACTAAGGTCGACAAACAGCTTCATCAGCTCTGGATCTGAACTCGCCATTTCCTCCAATCGCCGAGTTTGCTCCACCGTCGCGCGACCGTCAATCCAAGCGTCAGCGAACTCCTGAAACTGTTGTTTTCGGGCTATATCACTCATGCTGCTCCCTCTCGTTCCAGCGATCCTCGTATGCATTCCGACAAACTGCAGCGAACCCTGCTCAGCAGCCGGTAAACAGCGTCAGGGCCTCTATTCATTCGTTCGGCGATCTCATCTATAGCATTGCCGAAGTTATATCGATATCGAATCAACTCCCTATGGTGCTCCGGCAATCGCTCCAGACATTTCTCCAGCGCGCCCAGTCTTCGATCGAACGTGCCTGCTTGCGAATCGATTTCAGCAGCCAAGGCTTCAAGAAACGAATCTGAGAACACGAGCCGATCTCTTTGCTGCTTTTTCCGCCACGCCCTCATTTGATTGAATGCCACGCGGCAGGACCAGGCCGCAAAGTTGCTATTCGGCTCAAACGATTCAAACTCGCGCCAGAGAACTAGATTCGTCTCTTGTTGCACATCTTCTACTGCCACCCGATCGCGCATCATGCTCATCAAGTAAACGAATATGCGATGTTGGTTCTCCCCGAGCAATCTCACAAACTCTTCGATTCGCGAGTCTTTATTGGAACCCGTTGGATGGGTCATTCGAGCTTGTCCTGAAAAAAGTACAAAAAATCTGCCTGCGGACCAGCGTAGAACGGCTCTCCAATGTGAGTGCCGCCGCGCGCACCACCGGCAGATAACTGGATTGGAAAGAGCCAAAGCCAGTCCCTTTCGGACACCCGCCAAAACGAAATTTCAAAAAACACGTAAAATAATGTCCGATCCCCGCCTTTAAAGCTCTTTAGTGCGATCAGGCGGCCCATTGCTGGATTGGCCTACAGGTTCAAGTGAAGGTATTATTCTAATTGGGAGCTCTAGTAATGCGAAAAAGGCATGGCTTTACGTTGGTTGAGTTACTGGTGGTAATTGCCATCATTGGGATTTTGGTTGGTCTGTTGTTACCTGCGGTTCAGGCGGCCCGAGAAGCGGCTCGTAGGATGCAATGTTCGAACAACGTCAAGCAGATCGCGTTAGCCTGCCACAACTACGAAAGTGCCTTTCGGAGTTTCGCGTCTGGCGGAATTGTCAGCTACACACCTGCGGCCCTCGCAAACTTAAATGATTCCAATTTCTGCACAACCGGATTGGATCGAACGCAGGCCCCTTGGACGGTACTTATTTTGCCGTTTCTTGAGGAGAAAAATCTTTACGGCCAATTTGACTTCAACAGGAGATTTACCGGTTCGTCGAATATTCAAGGCGACGCTCCGAATGCAGCTTTGTTCAGATTGAACATGGCGAAATACCAATGCCCATCGGACCCGAATTCGCAGTCGGCCATAAACAACAGTAATTATTTGGGAGTTCAAGGGGGCGGTCCACCCACCGGCGTTGGCGCGCCACCTTGTTCGACTCAGCTAGCCCAACGCGTTTTCTTTAAAAGCGGCGTTATCTATGCAAACTCAAGAACTCGAATGGGTGATATTACCGACGGAACGACCAGCGTCTTCCTCATAGGCGAAAGTCGATACATGCCAACGCCTAACATGCGCACAGATGGTTTTCACGCGGGCTGGGCGTCTTCTCTGAAGGCGGATAATACTTTCGCAGTGCCGCTAACTTTCGCAGCGGCCGTTTTGCAAATCAACGCGCAGAGAGACTGTGGCGTCGGTATCGCTGATTGCTTCAATTTTGTGAGTCGCATTTTCGGTAGTCGGCACACCGGCGGATGTCACTTTGGGTTGTGCGATGGGTCAGTGCAGTTTGTGAACCAGAACATCGATATCACGACCTATCGACAAATGGCAAATCGCAACGATGGATTGCCAATCGTCGGTGCTCTCGAATAGATGCGATGTCTCCCCGGCCTACGGCCGACCCTTCCCGAGGGAAGGTGAATTGCTGACGGAGATTGCTTTGATTGGAAATCCCCGCAAAACAAGCCGGCAATGTTTAGACTGCTATGAAACGGAACGCAATGAGCAAAACATATATGTGTGTCGCTACTCCTACGGCGTTGCTTTCGCTATGCGCGGTAGGCTTTTGTTTGTTGGGCTGCAGTGGCCAAGATGGCCCTCCACGGTACAAGCTCAGCGGCTCGATCACCATGGCGGATGGCAAACCGGTGCCGGCTGGCGAGATCAACTTCGAGCCGGACCATATGGCTGGTAACTCTGGGCCGGGTTCAATGGTTCAGATTAAGGGAGGCAAATACTCTTTGTCAGCCGACCAAGGAGTGGTGGGCGGCAAGTACACCGTGACGATTTCGCCATTCGACGGTGTCGCCTTCGGTGAATCGCTTCAAGGTAAACCGTTAACCAAAGCCCAGCATGTGGAGAAGGTCGACTTGCCTGCCAAGAACTCTACTCACGATTTCAAAGTTACTACCAAATGACGCTGTATCGCCGCTCCTCGAACTGCTTCGCCATATCGATTGTGATGTTAGCCGTTTCTGGATTGGGTTATGCCAATCTTTTTGGGCAACAGGAATCGTCGAGTGAAGCCGAAACGCGAAACCACTTTGAAAAATGGATTCGACCGATTTTCAGTCAGTATTGTCTGAAGTGCCATGCGAGCGACACCGAATCGAATGGCGGCTTGGATTTGGACACCCAATATGGTTGGGAAAAGGGTGGTGACTCAGGAACGGCGATCATACCCGGCTCCGCGGACACTAGTTTATTGATCAAAGCAATTCGATACGACAATCCGAAATTGCAGATGCCCCCTAACAAAAAACTCCCGGCCGACGTGATCGCGGTCATGGAAGCATGGGTCAACGCAGGTGCGTATGATCCTCGCGACAGGCAGAACGCGTCGGATCCCTCTACCAAGAGGTTGTCCCCGATCTCGGCAAACGATCACTGGTCATACAAACCGCTCACGAAAGCGAGATTCACTCACACAACCATTGATGGATTTGTCGATCAAAAGTTGAACGAGTTGGAGATTCAAGCGGCCCCGCCTGCAGAGCGTCGAGACCAGATAAGAAGACTCTATTTCGATTTGACTGGTTTGCCCCCGAGCCCAGAGACAATTCAAACGATGGTGTCGTCGTCGGATTTCGAACGCGACTATCGGGACCTCGTTGATCGCCTCCTATCGTCACCTGCATTTGGAGAATCGGTTGCTCGGCGTTGGATGGATGTTGCTCGCTACGCAGAGTCGGTTACCCTGCGAGGGCTCGTTTTCAAAGAAGCGTGGCGATATCGTGATTACTTGATCACGGCTTTTAATCAAGACCGATCGTTTGATCAGATGATATGCGAACAAATCGCGGGCGACCTCTTGAAACACGACGACCCGAATGAGCGATACCTACAGTTGGTTGCGACCTCTTTTATGGCCGTCGGGGATACGAACTTTGAAAAACAAGACAAACAACAACTGGAGATGGACTACGTCGATGAACAACTAGATGTCATCGGCCAAGCTTTTCTTGGTCAAACGCTTGGCTGCGCGCGTTGTCACGACCATAAGTTCGATCCCATTCCGACCAGAGATTACTACGCTATGGCGGGGATTCTCAAATCGGCAGTCGCGCTGAGGCACGCAAACGTTTCCAATTGGATCGATCAGCCATTGCCATTGCCCAAGGATGAAGAGCAGCGATTTGTAGAATTGGAATCGCAATTGCAAACCCTGACCAAAAACCTAGCTGCCAAGAAGAAACAAATGGCCGCCAAACCAAAAAAAAACGGCGACACAAGTCCGCCTAACGAAGAAAAAGAAAAGGAAGTAGAAGAGGTTGCGTCGCAACTTGCCGAGGAAGTCAAGCAGCTCGAAGCTGACCAAAAACAGCTTCAGGCTCAAGTGGAACTGAGGCCCAAGTATTTGACCATTGTTGAGGAATCACCGCCGAAAGACATTCCAATTCATGTTCGCGGAGATGTTCACAATTTGAGCGAGGTCGTGCCGCGCGGATTCCTTTCGGCGATTTCCATTAGTTCAAAGAATACCATTCCAACGGGATCAAGTGGACGCGTAGAAATGGCCGAGTGGATATCGTCCTGCGAGAATCCAATGACCGCGCGCGTTTATGCGAATCGCATTTGGTCATGGATGATGGGCCGGGGAATCGTGGAATCGGTGAATAACTTTGGCGCGACCGGGACAGCCCCATCCGACCCAGAATTGTTGGATTGGTTAGCAACCGAACTGATTCAAAATAAATGGTCGACGAAACACCTTGTTCGACTGATCGTCCAATCGGACGTCTATCGCAGAAAGGTGGTGGCCGCAAACGAATTTACTTTGCAACTCGATCCGGACAATCGATACTATTGGCGAGGCCAGCAACGCCGATTGACAGCCGAAGAACTTCGCGACTCCATGCTGCAAATCAGTGGAGAATTGGATTTGGCAATGGGTGGGTCACTTGTTGGCTCTGAAACCAAGTCCGATACGAACTACAAGCATTCGAGCAAGAGACGCAGCGTATACCATCCACTATTCCGCAATGCGTTGCCTGAGCTTTTGGATTCATTCGATTTTCCGAGTTCAGGCATGTCGGTAGGACAACGCTCTCGCAGCACAGTTGCGACGCAAGCGCTGGTGTTGATGAATAGTGACTGGGTCAAAACCAGAGCCAAAGCCATGGCTTTAAGATTGCGAACGGAATGCGAGCACGACGACCCGAATTTATGGATCGAAACCGCCTTTCAACTCTGCTTTCAGCGCGCCCCCAGCATCGACGAATTGCGGACTTGTCTTGCGTTCTTCCCGCCTAACCTAGAGTCAACATTCCCGAATCAATTGGACAAGTTGACACACACCCTTCTAGCTTCTATCGATTTCCGGTACCTCGAATAGGCCGCGTTTTTATGTTTGAGAATTCAGTGAGTCGACGCGCGATGTTGCGTCAATCGGCGTGTGGATTTGGAGCCTTGGCAGCCAACGCCCTCTTGGGAAGCACGTTCGCTGCTCCCTCAACAAATGGGTTGATCGGGACGCATCATGCACCCAAAGCCAAACGAATTATTTTCCTATATATGTTTGGGGGAGTGAGCCAGGTCGATTCGTTCGACTACAAACCCGAGCTTAACAAGCGGCATGGCGAACTACTAACGTTTAATGATGCTCGCCAACTGGCTAAGACGGGCAAAGCGACCGAGCAAAAACTTTTGGCTTCGCCGTGGAAGTTCAATCAGTACGGACAATCGGGGCGTTGGGTATCCGACTTGTTTCCTGGCACAGCAGAACATGTCGACGATTTGTGTCTCTTGCATGGCATGCATACCGAGGGAGTTGCACATGGACCTGCCACATTGTTTCTGCATTGCGGGTCTACCAATATGACTCGCCCCTCGATGGGCTCTTGGGTGAACTATGGATTGGGATCAGAGAATGAAAACCTGCCAGGTTTCGTTTCGATCACTCCCAAAGCGCCGGGAGGGCCACGCAATTACGGTGCCGCCTTCTTGCCGCCGCGCTTCCAAGGAACACGATTGGTATCGGCCAGTTCAGAACAATTCACCGTCGAAAACCTCACTCGCAATGACCTCCCAATTTCAGAAGTGGCAAAACAAGTTGACCTACTGCAACGACTCAATCGAAACCAACTAGATCGACGTTTGTTTCATGAATCGGAATTGGATGCGGCGCTGGAGTCTTATGAGTTGGCTTGGAAAATGCAACGCATGGCACCTGATATTCTAGACACCTCCACGGAATCCGAAGCCACTTTAAACATGTATGGAATAGATGATCCGGTCACCAAGGACTACGGCCAAAAGTGCTTACTTGCAAGACGATTGTGCGAGGCAGGCGTTCGTTTTATCGAAGTGAATTACGGAGGTGACGCAAGCAATTGGGATCAGCATTCCGATTTACCCAAACATGCCGTAAATGCAAAAGCAGTGGATCGACCGATTGCAGGCTTGTTAAGGGATTTGAAACAGCGAGGGCTGCTTGACGATACCATCGTTTGGTGGGGTGGCGAGTTTGGACGTACTCCATATTCCGAAGGAAAGGGAACTGGACGCGATCACAACCCCGGTGGTTTTACCGTTTGGCTGGCCGGCGGAGGCTTCAAATCAGGGATCGCGCATGGTGAGACGGATGAGTTAGGATTTGCCGGAATCAACGGGCGAGTTCATATGCATGACCTGCACGCCACCCTGCTTCACCAATTGGGACTCGATCACAAGCGATTGACTTTCAAGCATGCAGGCCGAGACTTCCGTCTCACTGACGTCCACGGGCGTGTCGTCCATGATATCATCGCGTAACCTCCTCCGATCTTTGTCTTCGTCTCCATTGAACTCCGTGGGTTTTGATCATGAAACATTTATTGTTTTGGCTACTTACCGTGACCGGATTGCTTGTCCAAGCGACCGAGTGTTTGGGGCAGGGAGCAGATTCGAGTGTTTTGCTCGAAGCCGAGAGTTTCCAGGAGCATGGGGGCTGGGCACTCGACACGCAGTTCATACGACACATGGGCTCTCCCTACTTGCTCGCACACGGGCTTGGCAGACCGGTTGCGGATGCAACCACTCAACTTACGCTTCCAGAAGTCGGAACCTACCGTGTGTTCGTACGAACAAAGGATTGGGTCGCGCAGTGGAAAGCTCCCGGTCAGCCAGGTCGATTTCAAATACTGGTTGACGATGTTCCGCTAAAGGAAACATTCGGAACAAACGGCGCGGGATGGGATTGGCAAGCTGGTGGAACCATCGAGGTGAAATCCAAGTCGATCAAAATCGCCTTGCATGACTTGACCGGCTTCGACGGCCGTTGCGACGCAATCCTCTTGACCAAGGGATCGAAACCACCTCCGAACAGCAACGAAATCTTAGCGACATGGCGTCGAACCATGCTCGGTCTAAAAGAGACCCCCACGCCAAAGGCAGGATATGACTTGGTTGTCGTGGGCGGTGGTTACTCTGGAATGGGGGCAGCTATTTCAGCCGCCCGCATGGGCTGCAAAGTGGCTCTCATCCAAGACCGCCCGGTCCTCGGAGGCAATGGTTCAAGCGAAGTACGTGTTTGGGCGATGGGTCTCCTCAGGCGAGGCAAGTACCCGCGCATCGGTGAGATTGTCGAGGAGTTTGCAGACAAAGCTAAGAAATCTCCAGGAGAATTTGAAGAGTTTGGCGATGCCCAAAAAGAGGCGCTCGTTCGAGCCGAGCCGAATATCGATTTGTTCCTAAACCATCATGCCTTTCAAGTTGACATGGACCAAAAACGTATCGTTGCAGTTTATGCCTTCGACACGAAAACCAGTGAACAGTGCAAGTTTATGGGCAAACTTTTTTGCGATGCGACCGGACACGGAACGCTTGGTGCTTTGGCGGGAGCCGACTGGACGATGGCAGAGAAAGGGCGAATGGGGATGAGCAACATGTGGGCATGGGCCGAAGGGAACAAGGGCGTCGAATTCCCCAAGACCCCTTGGGCCCTAGATTTGAACATGAGCGATTTTCCGTATCCAGTGGATCACCATGGCCAATGGTTTTGGGAAAGTGGCTTCGACAAAGATGCAATCGGTGATGCCGAGTCGATCCGCGATTGGAACTTGCGAGCCGTTTATGGAGCATTCAACGCGATGAAGAATCGCGACGGTGCCGACAAACACAAGACCGCTTTCTTGACTTGGGTCGCTTTCATTGGCGGTCCGCGCGAGTCCCGACAACTGCTCGGTGATTTGGTTTTGACTCAAGAGGACGTCGTCACGAAACGAGAGTTTAAAGACGGATGCGTACCGAGCACTTGGAGCATTGATCTTCACTATCCGAAGAAGCAGTTTGCCGAAAAATTTCCGGACAATCCGTTCATTTCCATCGCGGAGCACGATCGGCGCATCGATCGCGATTATGGCTACCCGATTCCCTACCGTTGCTTCTACTCCAGAAACATTGAGAACATGTTCATGGCAGGCCGATGCATCAGCGTGACACACGAAGCATTGGGTACAGTCCGTGTCATGAAGACCTGTGGCATGATGGGCGAGGTTGTCGGCAAAGCAGCTTCGATATGCGTCTATCACGACTGCCCACCCTCGGCCGTGGTTGATCGCTATTGGTCTGAGATGGATAAGCTATTGCAGTTACCGGGTAAAGCGTTTCGGCTGAAACCTTCCGATACGATGACGATTCCAAGCGATGCGTTGCCGCTAGCAGGTGCGTATGGCTCGCCGACTGGGTTGGATCCGACCACCTTGATTGGTGTTGTCATTGATAACAAACAAGCAAAATCGATCGGCAACTGGACTTCAGGTACCGGCTTGAAAGGCTATGTTGCCTATGACTATGTCTACGCTTCCGCGGATTCTGGCGCTACTATCACATTTGAGTGGATCGCTGACAAAGACATGAAAGCGGAGATTCGCTTGGCATATCAACCTCATGAAAACCGTGGCAAAAACGTCCCGGTCACAATCATGGTTGGGGCGACCAAGAAAGAAGTGCGGGTCAACATGAAGGAAAAGGACTCGGTTGACAACACGTTCGTTTCGCTCGGTACCTTTGATGTCAAAGCAGGCGAAAAGATCGCGATCATCCAATCGACCGAGAAAGCAGGCGGTATCGTTCACGCGGATGCAGTGCAGATCCTGCCCTCGCTTTAAGCATGTCGGCCTTCATGAAACACTCGCAACTGTGGAGCGTACATCTCGTTCGCATTGGCATCCTCGGCTGCATACTTTTGGTAGTGCACCTCCAGCACGATCGTTTGTTGCAAATGCAAGCTGGACAACTACTTTCGCATTCCGACTGGAGTAGCGGTCTCGCATTCTTCCCCGAATCCGCAACGATCGGCGATCCCGAACGTCATGGTGGACGGACGGTGCTTGGTCCAGACGGAAAAACTCTGGGCTACGCGATCCAGACGGCTCCTGAGAGCGATTCGTTCCTAGGGTTCTCGGGTCCGACGAATCTCCTCATCGCTTTTGACTTGCAGAATCGGATCATAGGTGTGAACGTATTGACCAGCGGGGACACTCGCGATCACGTCAATCTCATCCGCAAGCATCCAAGTTTCTTACGGAACTGGATGGGCTTGTCTTGGCCAGAAGCAGCGGCCCGAAACGAAGTCGATGGTGTTGCCGGAGCAACCCTTACCAGCTTGGCAATGATTCAAGGAATTCAAAAGCGATTGGGAGCAATCGACATATCGACTAAGTTTCGAGAGCCCTTGGAATTGTCCTCCGTCAAAGTGCTTTTTCCGAAGGCAAGCCGCATGGAACAAGATTCCTCGATTCGGTCTCTCTGGCATGCCTATGATGATCGATGGCAGAACTGCGGGTCCGTGCTTCGGACGTCACCGGCTGCCGACGAAATCATCGGCTACCAAGGCCCAACCGAATGCCGAATTGGAATACTACCAGATGGAAAAATTGTCGGCGTCACAATTTCTGCCAGCTTCGATAACGAACCTTACGTTGGCTATGTGAAACAGGACGCCGCGTTTGAGAAAATCCTCAAGAAGTACTCGATAGGACAGTGGAAACAAATTGAACTCGAGCGCGAGCAGATCGAGGGAGTTTCGGGAGCGACGATGACGAGTATGGCCGTTGCGCAGGGACTGATCGCGGCCGCTGCACGATATGAATCCGAACGAGTTGCCGCCCAATCCGCTCGAAAATCGCATTGGACAAGCCTTTGGCGCGGCATCAGTACACTCGCGATTGTGGGGTTTGGGCTCATCATTGGGCTGAGTTCGTTGCGAGGCAACCGTCGAATTCGGATCACTTTTCAAATAGTTGTCATCGTCTACCTCGGATTGATCAATGGAGACCTGTTGTCCATGGCAATGTTCGCAGGTTGGGCGCAAAGCGGCATCCCCTGGCAAAACGCGTTGGGTTTGGTTGTCTTGGCATTTTCCGCGCTGGTACTACCCATCGTTTCACGCAGCAATATTTATTGTTCGCACCTTTGTCCGCATGGAGCCGTTCAACAATTGCTACCGCGTCGCTGGAAAATGAAAACGAAGATGCCGACCTATGCGTTGCGAATTCTGAATTGGATTCGTCCTGGATTGATCGCGTGGGTAATTCTGGTCACGCTCTTGCAACTACCATACAACTTGGTGGACATCGAGCCCTTTGATGCGTATTCTTGGCGATCTGCTTCATGGCCGACGGTGCTGGTCGCGTTACTTGGCATTGCCGCGTCGTTGCGAGTGCCAATGGCGTACTGCCGTTTTGGATGCGGTACAGGCGCGATTCTTCAGTATTTGCGACGACATTCGCGAAGCGATCAATTGACTCGAGCAGATCTATTGGCTGTGCTGGGCTTGGTCGTTGGCATTCTGATCTACGTTTTACGAGTTCCGAGTTAGAAAGGCGTCATGAAGAGCCGGTTCATTGCAGTTAGTTGTATTTTCATTCTCACTCTTTTCGCAGTGGTTCGGGCGTCTGAATGCGACGTCGTTTCGGGCAGAGCCATGGGGACTTCGTATACCCTAAGGCTCGCTAGTCATTCAGATACAACGTCGGTCGCGGAACTCGAGGACTTGGTCAAAAATGAGTTAGAACGCATCGAGGCGATCTTTTCGCTCTACAGGCCAGATTCCGAGCTCAGTCGGTGGAACGCAGCACCCGACGGAGTATGGATCGAAGTATCTGCTGACCTTTTTGCGGTCAGCCAGTTTGCGATCGAACTATCTCGACAAACCGGCGGAGCCTTTGATCCAACGATTCGACCATTGATGACGTTGTGGAATCTGGATAGCCTATCTGGAGATTGGAAACCACCCACTTTCAATTTGATTCTCGACACCAAGAAGCAAATGGGAGTAGGCCACTTGGACTTGCAAACGAATCCTCCTGCGATGCGAAAGCGGAGCAAAGCGATCCAACTCGACCTCAACGCAAGTGTAGAGGGGTGGGCAATCGATCGCATTGTTTCAATGCTCACAACCCATGGACTTCATGATTTCTTGTTTGAACTTGGTGGAGAATTTGGCGCGATCGGAAAGTCAAACCGAGGGTTGTCGTGGACTGTGGGAATCGAGGACCCAAGCGATCCATCTCGCCTGATCTCAAGAGTCGCCCTAAACGGCGAGGCTCTGTGCACTTCGGGTAGTACGAAGCACAGGCGACGATATCGAGACAAACATTACTCGCATATCCTTGACCCGAGAACAGGATACCCGATTGAGCATGATTTGGCGGCAGTCTCGGTCCTTCACACCAACGCCATGAGCGCGGACGGCTGGGCAACAGCACTGATGGTTCTAGGCCCCGTGCAAGGGCAAACAGTTGCGCAACAAAATGGTTTGATCGCGAGCTTTGCATGCGTGACACTCAATGGTAGTCAGGTGCAATTGAGCCGAATCGAGTCCGATCGCTTCGAAAGAACGAGCTTTGGAGGTAACATCTCCAAATGGTTTTCGCGATACCAGATCAAAATTATCTGTGCCGCGCTGGTGATAGCCGCAGTGATTTGTATGGGTGTCGTGTTGGCTTTGAGGAGGCGACGACTATCCGCGAAGCTCACTTAGGTTACCAGCTCCATGTTGGTAAGAATTTGGGTAGCTTGCGGACGTTCGACTTTTGCTCAAATGCATACGCAAACTTGATCAAAGTCGGCTCGTCCCATTTCTTACCGATAAAAGTGAGTCCTACGGGCAGTCCTTGAACCATCGCTCCCGGTATTAAAATACGCGGATATCCGGAAATCGTTGACAAATCTGCACTCCCACCAAGCC
>JANODW010000068.1:0-1790 GCA_031412875.1 Pirellula sp.
GATTCTTGAGGTTCGATTCCATTTGAAAGACCGAAAGATGCCGCACCGGCGGGATGCGATTCACCAACGCGGGGGCGCGCCGAATGATCGTGGCCAACAAAGCCAGGCCGGCTACGGTCGCAAGCATGGCCAACACCGTCAACGCATAGCCCTTTCGATTGACTGGCCTTGGCTGGTTGGACATCGCTTCGTTGAGAATATTCGAATCAGCGATGCTCTTGAGAATATGGTTGCTCACTTGCAATGCGGTATCCATATCCGTGCCGGGTAATTCCGGCGCGTTGGATAGCGATGGATCCTCGGTTCGCGACGCAGGATTGGATGGTTGGATCCGATCTTTGTAACTACTCAAAGCTCGCCCGCCCGACAGGAACGTCAAATCGGTTTTATTTCCTCGGCAAAGGGTCTCCGAAAGACGGATCGCGAAGGCCGCGTTGTCCCCATGCCAGAGCATTCCGTTGGTCAGTATGCTTGTGTCGGCGACCAAAACCATGACACCGTTGACAGGTGTATCCGGATCGCTCACTGCAATCAGCGGTTGGTTGCGGCTGCTTACCTGCGCACAAGTAGGGGGCAAGGAGGCGACGGTTTTCCATCGTATTGGATTGCGAAAGGAGGGAGTGCTCGGCAATGCCAGCCAAGCGGTCCGGTTTGAGATGATTTGCGTGACACCCCGCATGATGGCATGCGAATTGTCGAGGCGTTGGATCCGCAAGCAATCTTTATGGTTCAAGTAGACATCGTCGGCCACCATCGAATAAACCGGTCCCGGCTTGATTTCACCGATGCCACTCATCAAACCGGATTGATCCGATGCGATCAAAACGCTTCCACCTTTTTCGACGAACTTCACCAGCCGCATCCATAGGTCCCTGCGAAAGGCGCTCAAGTCATCAGTTAAAACGATGACTGAATTTTCTGGCTCCAGAAGCGACGACTCGAGCGGCTGGATGTTCGATACGCCCCGTTCTTCCAGAAGCATTTGAAACAGCTCGCAACCCAAATGCCATCGAGCTTCATCGACAGGATTGTCCTGCTGTCCGGCCAGCCATGGGCACTGTGCATTCCAAAACAGGGCACAGAAAAGGGGAAGCCAGAGGGATAGCCTCGCCATGCATAACCGTGCGATAGTGATGGGGTACGTGGGCCTGAGTGACGCTGGCTTGAGCGAAGCTGGCAACAGAACGTTTTGATTGCAGTGCATCCTCGTGCTTAGCCCTCGCATTGCTTGAGCGCCAGCTTGGCTTCGTCGATCTGCTTGGCCGTCAACTGAAATTCGGTCGGGTAGTATCGAGCTTGGTCGTAGAGGCCGGACAGCGTTTGAATGGGGGTTTTTAATTGTGGCATTTTGGCTTCGAATTGCTGTGCAACGTAACCGGAGGTCCACCACGCTTGGGCCGCCTTGAACCGCTTCTTGGCAAGCGCATGAAAAGCGACGACTAAATCGTCGCGAGTTCGAATCTCATCGATCGACGGGACTTGTGCCGCTTGCCCTTTTTCTTTGCGGACTTGTTCGACACGGACACGATATCGCAAAGCGAGGATGGTCAACCCGCCCACGATCAAGATGGCTGCCAGGTAAGGCAAAGCGCTGGCGCGGAACAGGTTGGGGATATCGGACGATGCCGACCCGGGGGATGATTGTGCAGAAGATGTTGGCGCCGAAGATGATGGCGCCGACGAAGAAGCCGAAGAAGCATTGGAGCGTACGCGGGTTGAAACCTCGGTGGACTTGGCGATCTGCGTCCCGAGCGTGGTGAGGTAATTGCCGGCCTGTTTCACTCCTTTGG
>JANODW010000069.1:0-3385 GCA_031412875.1 Pirellula sp.
TTTGGTTTCGCAGACGGTTCCCAAGTACAACAGCCGCTTGGGCTGGCCCGAGAGCGTTGTTTTGGCAGGCCGCGTGCTCGCGTGATCGTTCGCGGCATTTGGAATGAAGTAGACACGCTTGGCATGGAGGTATGCTGCGTCGGACACAGCTTGCGGGGAGAGTTGAATGGCAACATCCGGCTTTCCAAGTGCACGATAAGCCAGAACTCGCTGCCAACCGGGAAGACTTGCCATCAACTCACTGACACCGCTGGCTTGGAAATGAAAAATCGTCCGGTGGAACATCCAACGTGTCGACAACAACAGCAAGGTGTCTCGGATCAAAGGGATTCGGTTGGGTCCGGACGGAGGGTAGTACAAAATCTTGGGCCCAAACCGCACCCGCATAAAGGCAATCGCGAAAATCAAATAGACCAAATGAAAAACTTTTCGCAACTGAAATCTACCGACTTGATCCATGTTGTCCGAAAATGCCATTCTCAGATGCAGGACTTTGACCCCTGCCAACGGACCATCCACCAGCATTTGGATCATCGCTGCTTGACCATGTTGGGGCGGCGGGGTTTGGCCCACAACAAGGACTAGAATAGGTTTTGCAGCGGGGGACATTGAGAACTGCTATCGGAAATGAATCGGGGCAACGACGGAATTTTCGACCGCAAGCGGCTCGTTGAAGCTCGAGGCAGCCTGATGGCTTTGAGGGTCAGGGCGGAGACTGAGCATCCGCTCCGTCACACCGTTCGCAGCGCCTACAAAGAAAAATACAGAGTGTAAAAAATTGTTTCCATAAACGAGCGGATTGTCTACGAGGGCCATCAAAATAAAACCGGCCCACCCCATGAACGCAGCGGACGTCACCCAGTTCTCCCGGCCAGATCGGTAGAGATTCCAAACGATGTTGGCGGACGCAGAGCACAGTCCGACCAGAAAGAAGCATAGCCCCATGTATCCCCCTTCGTAAAGTGTTTTTAAGTACTCGTTGTGCGGTTTGTCCATGGGAGCCCAAACCCTGTAAATGAATGGAGCAGACTGACCCACTCCGTGTCCAATCCAAGGAGCCTCCTCTGACTTTGCGATGATGATCGGCCATGCGTTGAAGCGACCGGCGCTATCAAATTTACCGGCCAATACGTCTTGAATGGTGCCTGAACCCGAGAAGCCGTACTTCTTTTTAAAGAACCGATCTTGAATGATGGGAGTATTGAACGCTGCCAATCCCACTGCAATCACCAAGGCTGTCAGAACCAAACGCGTTTTCATGCTCGCAAGCTGCGGATGGATGAGCCATAACATCAGAATAACGATGGTCGCCATTCGGCTTGCAGACAGAATACAGATACCGAGGCAAAGGGACCACATTGCGACCGATGTTTTGGGCAATCGATGAAACTGGGCAACGAAAAGCGATGCGATCACGATGAGGCTCGTCGCGGCGGGTCGGTCCGCGAAGCCCTCGTACAACGAACCATGCGTCGAACGAATCGCTTGACCGGGGCCAAAAGTAAAGAATACACAGAAGACACCAATCAACAGTGTCGAAAAGATAAACAAGCCATTGTACTTGGCCATTTCCTCTTCGGAACGAATGGTATACGAAGCGATCACGCCGACGATTGGGAATACAGTCATCTGGATGTAGATCTGAATGTTGTTGCGCCAATCCATTTCGCTCCAAAACAACGATAGCCCGAAGAACAAGTAAAAAGGTAGCCAACCCAGCCACGGGAAAGTGATCTTCCGAAATCCACGCAGCGGAATGAGGATCGCACCGATCAAGAAGGTCAATATCCACAAGAGCCCCGTATGCCGCAACGGTCCGATTGCGATCCCAGCGACGGACGATGCAGCCATCACCAAAGGCACAGAAATCAACAACAAGTTCTCTCGATTATTGTTTACTTCTGACTTCGCCATCAGCATTCGGCACCTTCCTCTGTGTGCTTAACCTAAAACACTGACGGAGACTATTGAGACGATGAGACGTCAGAACGCAAAATACCCCGTAGGAATCCCGGGATGTAAGAATGGGTTTGGTTGAGAACCGCCCCTAGGATATGTGCGCCTTGTATTTGCAGTTCATTCTGCATCTGGACCGCCTTGGTCGAATTGACGTTCCCCGACTTGATATTCATTACCACGCCATCCAAAACACTGGCGATCGGGATGCAGCCTGTCAAATGTTCAGCGCATGGGAGATCAAAAATAACAAACTCAAAATGCTCTTTTAGCATTTGGCAGACGTTGATCAATCGGCTCCGATTGTAGGTTCCCATTCCTGCTTCCAATGGAACGCCAGCGGACATTGCAAAGAGTCTTGGAGTGTCCGTCTCGCGGACGACATCGATCAAGTCCGAATTTCCGAAAACCAAGTCAAACCAACCGGGTCCGGGCGATCTTCGCACGGGCTCTACGCAGTCGATCAATAGCACTTCGCCTTCCACCGCGTGTGCCAACGCGACCGCAATATTGCTCGCTACGGTTGAATTGCCTTCGCCGATGCTATTGCTTGCAACTCCGATCGTTTTGCTTGTTCCCGGTTCGCGAAGCGTCAGGATACGGGCAGAGATGGCTCGAAAATGTCGGCTTGGCAACACATGATTGGATCGCGGCTGTTTCCGGCGGCGGGAATTCGCAGCTAAGATTTCTTTGTCCGCTAGAGAGTTTTCCATCGGCTTGCCAATCGCTCAAAGTAGGTTTGTAGGGTATTGGGATAGTTGTCAGGCGAGCGGCAGGATCATTACTACCGTAGGATGGGACCTTTGTCCCGTCCGTTTGTTTGTTCGGGACAATAGTCCCAAACTACGGCTGGTATGTTTCAGCCTGTCGCTCGCCTTAGCGTTAGTTGAATTGTACTTTTCGGTGACGCGATTTTGGAATGGCGCCAAGGACGGGGATTCCCAGTTCGCGTTCGACGTCCGCTTTGGTGGTCAGATCATTTCGCAAATAACGAAGGCTGAATGCCGCGCCCATCGCACCAAAGAGTGAACCTACAAACCCGACGATAGCCAAAATAGTATTGCTCAGATCCACTGGGTCATCGTTATAATTAGGGGGTTGCACCACGTTGATGCTCGAGAGGTTATCCCGTTGCAAGGCTTCGTCGATCCGAGCCTGCTCAAGGCTTTCGGAATACTTGCGAAACTTGAGTTCGAGCACATCGATTTCGCGCTGCATGGCAGTGAGTTCCAGTTCCTTACGGTTGACTTCGCGAATCTCTTCAAGCACATTCGTCTTTTGCTTTTGAAGTTCATTGAATCGAGCAGCAACTCCAGCGCCTTCAGCTTTGGAAACCAACTGTTGTGCTTTGACTCCTTGGCGAGTCGTGTTCAACGATGTTGTCTTCTGCACCACCAAAGCCTCACTTCGAAAGAGATCTTCTGCCTCT
>JANODW010000070.1:0-2037 GCA_031412875.1 Pirellula sp.
ATACTATTACAACTTTTGGCGAGACAAGAAAAACGAGCGCGGGCTTTGGCGCCGAACCACCCTGGCAGATTACAAGCAGGCTGAGCCGAAATGGGAAGTCATTCTAGACCTCGATGCTCTGGGGAAAGCAGAAAACGAAAACTGGGTATGGAAAGGAGCTAGCTTGTTGCGGCCCAACTACAAACGCGCACTGATCACACTCTCGCGCGGTGGTGCCGACGCGGATGTAACACGCGAGTTTGATATGGACCGACGCGAGTTCGTCAAAGATGGTTTCGCTCGACCCGAAGCAAAAGGGAGCATGAATTGGATCGATCAAGATCACGTCTTCGTAATGACCGACTTTGGACCGGGGTCGATGACCGAATCAGGCTATCCTCGCATTGCCAAAAAATGGAAGCGCGGGACTCCTCTTTCCTCCGCAGAAGTGGTCTACGAAGGCAAAAACGAGGACATGTCGGTCAGCGCGATTCACGATGATTCACCCGGTTTCGAACGCAACTTCGTCACCCGGAATTTAGCGTTCTATAACGACGAACTCTATTTGCTCGACGACAAATCCAAGTTGATCAAGGTCGATGTTCCTAACAGCGCTCAGAAATCCGTCTTTCATCAATACTTGGCCATCGAACTTCGCAAGCCCTGGGAAGTCGGCAGCAAAACGTATCCAGCCGGCGCGCTCCTTATGACAAACTTCGACGCCTTCCTGAAAGGGGAAAGAAATCTGGAAGTGGTCTTCGAGCCGTCCAATACCACGGCCCTTTCCAGTTCTGGATTCACCAAAGACTTTGCTTTCATCAATGTTCTAGAAGACGTTAAAAACGTGATCTCTATCCTCAAGCCAACCGCCAAAGGATGGACACGCGAACCCCTTCGCGGCGCTCCTAGTTTGGGAACCGTCAACATTACTGCCGTGGACTCCGATGAGTCCAACGATTTTTTCATGACCACTTCCAACTATCTCACCCCGACCACTTTGTCGATCGGAACCATCGGCTCGGAGCCGACGGTGCTGAAACAACTGCCTGCTTTCTTCGACGCCAAAGGTCTCGCCATCTCACAACATTTTGCGATCAGCAAAGATGGCACGCGAGTGCCCTATTTTATGGTGTCGCCAGAAGGGATGAAGCTGGATTCAAAGAACCCAACCCTCCTCTATGGTTATGGTGGATTTGAAATCTCCATGCAACCCAACTACAGCCCTGCCGTCGGGCGCGCTTGGGTTAGCCAAGGCGGAGTCTATGTCGTCGCCAATATCCGTGGTGGGGGAGAGTATGGACCGCGTTGGCACCAAGCCGCTCTCAAAGAAAATCGCTTGCGATGCTACGAAGACTTCGCAGCCGTTGCGCAAGATCTCACCAACCGGAAAGTGACACAGTCGAGCAAGCTGGGCATTCAAGGCGGATCGAATGGCGGATTGCTCGTTGGAAACATGGTCACTCTGTATCCAGGACTATTCAAAGCAGCCGTTTGCCAAGTGCCTCTCCTGGACATGCAGCGATACAACAAACTGCTCGCCGGTGCCTCTTGGATGGCCGAATACGGAAATCCAGATGATCCCAAACAATGGGACTTCATCCAATCCTTCTCCCCCTACCACAATGTCAAACCAGGAGTCAAATACGCCAACGTGCTGTTCACGACCTCCACTCGCGACGATCGTGTGCATCCAGGCCATGCCCGCAAGATGATGGCAAAAATGGAGCAGCAGGGCCATTCGGTGATGTACTATGAGAACATCGAAGGTGGACACGGTGGTGCGGCAAACAATCGCCAATCCGCGTTTATGCAAGCCATCGCATACACGTTCCTGAAACAGCAACTTTTCGAATAAGCATCAGCATTGCTACCCAATCGCTATGACTCGCTCGTTTTGGACGAACGGGTTCGCAGGTCGGGGGATGGGACTTTTTTGAGCGAGGGCGCCGCGCTGCTCATGGGTGCCGCGACGCTCATCGGCGTTGCGACGCTCATCGGGGTTGCGACGCTCATCGGGGTTGCGACGCTCATCGGGGCCGTGACCAACGAAGTCGATGG
>JANODW010000071.1:0-4203 GCA_031412875.1 Pirellula sp.
TACGGTCGAATCCTGGGTTCCAACGATCGAATCGGCGTCTCCGTCATCGGTGGGGGCGTTATCGGCAATGCCCACTTTGAGGTGATCAATTACCTCAAAGAAAAGAATAATTTATTGCCGATCGCTGTCGCGGATTGTTGGAAAACACGCGCCGAATTGGGCAAAGAGAAAATAGGAGCACTGGAGTCGCACACGGACTATCGTCGCGTTCTGGATAATAAAGATCTTGATTATGTCGTGGTTGCGACCCCCGAGCATTGGCATTGGACCATGACCATCGATGCAATGGACGCGGGCAAAGCGGTTTACTGTGAAAAGCCGATGACCCATACCATTCCTGAAGCGCAAGCGGTCATGAAAAAGCAGAAGGAAACCAATCGACCGCTGCAAGTGGGAGTCCAAGCCATGTCGGACGACAGCTATATTTCGGCCCGCGATGCGATCCGAAAAGGGGTCATCGGCAAAGTTATTCATGCGCAAATCGAATACGTCCGCCGTTACGATGCCAAAAAGGGCCCTTGGCGCGAGCCCGAACAGGTCGCGGAACACATGTCAAAACCGGCGGACTTAGACTGGAATGCATGGCTTGGTTCTGCCAAAAAGATCGACTGGAACCCGAATCACTATTTTGAGTGGCGCTGCTACTCCGCGTACTCGGGTGGCATTTGCACCGATTTGTTCATCCATCGCATCACGAGAATCATGAAGGCATGCGATCTGCTTTATCCACGCCGCGTCGTGGGTATGGGCGGCATTTGGCAATGGCCAGATGGACGCGACTTGCCTGACAACATCGAGATGATCTGCGAATACCCGCGAGGCATGACCGTCTATGTCTTAGGAACGATGAGCAACCGGGTTGGTATCGACCATTTGATACGAGGGTATCGCGGTACCGTGGAATTCACCAAGACCGGTTGGACTGCCAAGGACAAGGATGGCAAGCTTTTGGCCGAGCATACCAAAACAGGTGGCGAGGACCAAAACCTGCATCACACCAATTTGCATAACCATCTGCGAAACGGCGAAGCGTTGAATTGCCCGATCGAGCTGGGCATGGCAGGAGTCGTCGCGGTCAACATGGCCAACGAAAGCTGGCGAACCAGCCAGATGATGGGCTGGGACGCAAAGAACGAAAAGATGGTACCTGCCAACACGCTTCAATTGAGCCACGTGCCCGAAGGCAATTCCTAGCGGAACGGCGCAAGCCGTCCGGTGACGCCGAGCATACATCAGTATGGGGAACACTCTTATTTCTGCCGCGACAAAATCCAGGCAAAGTCGCTTTCGGCAAAAGCGACCAACAAGGCTATTCGGAATCGGTCCACTGATTTTCTTCGTCTGGATCGTCGGTTTCCGCGGCGGACACGAGCGCTTGCTCGTCCTCTGACTTCCTCTTCTTTTTCGCTTTCGGGGCCTTCGGTGTCTCTTCCCAACTGTCGTCCCGTCGGATCTTGTTGGACCGACTCTTGGGCTTGCTAGCGGCCGGCTCAGCCGCATCCTCCGCACCCGCTCGCATCGTTTCCCATTGCGCTACGGTGATAGCTACCTCTCTTGCCTGCGAGCCATTGTATTGCCCTACAATTCCGTCTTCGGACATGAAATCGATCAGCCGAGCGGCGCGGCCATAACCGATTCCGAGCGCTCGCTGCAGCAACGAACAACTGCCTCTCCCTTCTCGAACCACAATGTCCACAGCGGCTTCGTAAAGATCGTCCCGTTTCTTGAACGACCCTGGCTTGATTGCTTCATCATCGCCCTTTTCGACTTTGAGTTGCACGAGCTCTTGTACGAAATTCTGCTCACCTAAACTGCAATGATCCACTACCGAGTTGATTTCGTCATCGCTCAAATACGTTCCTTGTCCGCGGACCAACGCGCTGGTACCCGGCCATAAAAACAGCATGTCCCCGTTGCCGAGCAATTTATCCGCTCCCATGGCGTCCAGCACCACACGAGAGTC
Organism: Pirellula sp.; assembly: GCA_031412875.1. Lineage (GTDB taxonomy): Bacteria > Planctomycetota > Planctomycetia > Pirellulales > Pirellulaceae > JBKCUI01. The sequence goes on from JANODW010000071.1 coordinate 1,964, forward strand.
CGTCTTGCTGGCCACCTGGAAACTGATCCGTGCAGGCAGATTGCTCTTGATCAATCCCGTGATGACGTCCACGGTGGGCTTCTGAGTGGCGAGGATCAAATGGATACCAACGGCACGGCTCTTCTGCGCGAGCCTTATGATGTGCGCTTCGACTTCCTTTCCAGAAGTCATCATCAAGTCCGCCATTTCGTCAACGACAATGACAATAAAGGGCAGATGGTCGGGGATCAGATCGGCGTCTTCGTCGGTTTCTGGCTTGAGTCGTTCAAGCAATTCTTCGCGCCCGAGTTGATTGTAGTTGGTCAAATGCCGAACACCGGCTCGCGCCAAAAGCGCGTATCGCTCCTCCATCTTGTCGACCGCCCAAGCCAAGATGGCTTCCGCCTTTCGCATATCGATGACCACTGGGTGCATCAGGTGCGGTAGTCTCGCATAACAACTGAGTTCCACCATCTTCGGGTCGATCATCAGCATTCGGACTTCATCGGGCCGTCGTGTCATCAAAATCGACGAGATGATCGAGTTGAGGCAAACGCTTTTACCGGTACCCGTTCTACCGGCGATCAGCAAGTGCGGCAAGCTGGCCAAGTCGACGGTGAGGGCTTTGCCCGATACGTCCTTTCCTAGAAACAATGGAATCTTTTGCTTGCGGATTTGAGCGCCACTTTCTTCGATGACCTCGCGCATCCGTACAATCTGCCGCTGCTCGTTGGGAACTTCGATACCCACGCTGTTCTTGCCTGGAATCGGGGCAACGATACGAACGCTCGGCACTCTTAAAGCGATGGCCAAATCGTCGGCCAGCCCCGCGATCTTGCTTAATCTCAGACCTGCCTCGAGTTCGATTTCGTACTGCGCAATGACCGGCCCAGTTTCGATCTCAACCACTTTGATGTTGAAACCAAAATTAGCGAAGGTTTGTTCGAGCACCTTCGCTTTTTTCTTTACTTCTTCGGTCTGCTCGTCATAGGAAATCTCATCGGATTCGGTCAGCAGATCGAGGCCGGGCAGAACGTACTCCTCGCTTCCCTCGGGAAGTTTCGTATCGTCCAGATGCGCCAAGGAATCTTCAGGTATGGGTTCGGGCTCGGGCTCGACCTGCTCTTGTTTTGATTTTCTTGTTTGTACGCGAGGGCCTTTATCCATTTCGATATTCGGCGCATCGGATCGAACGGTTCTCGATCGGCCTTTGGGGGGCAGCGCAGGTTGGACGACTTCCTCATCTTGCTCGTCGTCTGCCGAGTGGATCTCGTCTTCTTCTTCGTCGTCGTAGCGAGAATCCATGGCGTCTTCGCCATCGGTGTCAAACGATTCTTCGGACTCCTCATCGTATTCGTCGTCCAGGTGAGACGCAGCAGGAATGGCGTTGCCGCGGACTTGGGAAGGAGCGCGTGCGGCTGGCGACTCTTGGTTTTCCTCTGGGTCTAAAAGCAGATCTTCGGAGGTGGTCGTCGGTGCTTTGGTCCCAAAAAACGCGCCTGCAATGGAGGCCAGTGTGGACGGGCTCTTTGCTTTGGGAAATGTCAAATCGGTGCGACCGACCGCTCGCGATTGCGACGCCAAGTCCTCAGCCGTTAAACTGGTCTCCGCTCGCCGACCAATACGTATGGCTGGCCCCGCCCCTCCGACATTCGCCGATTCACCGCTCGGCATCGACACGCCTACCATGGGCGCGGCATGTACCACTGAGGACGGATAAGCCTGCGAACCGACTTGGCCAATATTGCTCGATGAGATCGTAGTGGGGTTTTGCCTGAGTGTAACGCTCTTTGGCAAATCCGATCGCGATGGCGAAAACGTCCCCGACGTCGATGCATCCGAACGCCTTAGCGACCACTTAGGAATTCGAAAGTACTTGATGGCAATCAGTCCCCCGTTGGCTGCAAAGCCAAAGTAACGCAGCAACGCATACTCGGTACTCAACAGCAATCCACCGACAAACACGCTCAGAACTAGGATCGATGCCCCAAGGTTCGCCAAGTGCCTCGTCATCCACGTGTTGCACAGCGTACCAAGATAGCCCCCCGCTCCGATCGGTACGGGAATTCCAGGTGTGATCCCAAAACGGGAGGGCATGCAGCAAATTGCGATCAAAATCAAAGTCCAGCCGACACTCCGGCCCAACGGCGATGCCCATGGTTCCTGCTTGAGCATCACAATCCCTGAGAGGCACAAAAGCATTGCGATCAAGTAACTACCGATCCCTGTCGCTTGCATGAGAACGTCGCTTGCGACCGCTC
>JANODW010000072.1:0-3694 GCA_031412875.1 Pirellula sp.
CAAGCATCTGCGAATTTGCTCGCGCTTGCTCAATACGCCCACCCTCTAGGTCGCGAAGGACGCCATCCAATTGTCGAGAGAAGGCATTGGCGGTACTCAGGAGAAAGCCATCGTAAGGACCGTTTGCATCCCTGGACCACATGGCGTATCCGCCTTTCTCAGAACCTCGAACCATGTAAACTCCGTCGAGTTCGACCCCGCTCATGGCAACGCAATCGGTTCCGCTGGTGTCTTTGAAAAGGATAAAATTAGAGAACTCATGGGCAAGCAACGCGACCGTTTCGGGTGCCATTTCATTCTGAGTGACCTGCGGCAGTTGGTACAATGCCGTAGGCCAGCCTTGTGTGAGAACTCTCGCCAGGCCGGAGCGAATCTCCGCTTGAGTCAATTCGCTTCCTTTGGGCGGGCAAACCGTGCATCCAACCACTGCGGGATGCGAACGGAAGCGATCCATGGAATCCAGGCATGCCAAAACTTCATCGACGTTGGTTTTAAGAACACCGATAAGAACGCGTATCCCCAACTCGTGCGCAGGTTCGAGCACCGTTGCGAGCAATGCGCGAATATCGGCATCGCTCATCTCCCAGCCTTCGCCCGTCGATCCAGGAACCAAGATCCCCTTCACACGCGGAGCAATGTCCTGCAAGTGCGATCGGATTCGCTTGTCATCTAATTTCCGAGCCGCCTCGAAATGCGTGAGGATTGGGCACCACAAATGTGGAATTCCAAGCGGAAACTGTTTCGACTGTAATTGCTGGCGTTCGTTCATGGCGCGCCCAGATGGTGTCGTTGGCTCAGCCTGATCTCAGGCAAAAAGCTGCCCGACTCTAGCCTTTGATATCGTAACACCAAACATCCCCTTGATCGCGGACATAGAGTTTGCCGTTCGAGATTACGGGATGAGTCCATGGCTTTGCGTTTCCATTGTCTTTGGTTCCAGGTAGCGAGATTTTTCCTAATGGCTTGAACCCCTCTGGTGAAGCCTCGATCATCGCGATTTCGTTCATGACGCTATGCAAGTACAAACGACCATCCGCAAAACAAATGGACGAAGACCCGATGCCTCGATCCTGCCACTTGATCGCACCGGTCATAAAATCGACGCAAGCCATCGTTTCTCCGATCGAGCCGTACAGATTGCCGTCGACGAGAACGCTCCCCCCCATCCCGGCCGGCAGCGATTTTGCGAAGTAGATTTCTTGGGGATCGCTTTTTGTACCCGTTACCTTTACCAATCCACCGCCCACACGGCTTGCAGCGGAATACACGTAGTTGCCGCTCACGATCGGGGTAGCAATATTGGCCTGCGCGTCCGAGGTTTTAGTGTAACGCCACAGTAACTCACCCGTGTCGGCCTTGAGTCCGACGATTCCTTTTCCAAGGTAAACAACATATTGTTTTACCCCATCAATGGTCGCAACGATCGGAGAAGAGTAACTAGCGGCGTCAGCGTCCGCCAAGGCCGCTTTCCATAAAGGAGTTCCGGTCGATTTTTGTAGGGCGACCACGGTGGATGTCGCTCCCCCGGGAGAGCAAATCAATGCGTCGCCATCCACCAAAGGAGATTCGGTATAAGCCCACATACCAGGAGCACCACCGAAGTCGCTTCGCAAATTCTTAGCCCACTTTTTCTGTCCGGACTTGGCATCGAGGCAAACAAGGTCACCATCGGATCCAAGGGCATAAACGGAATCACCCGATAGAGTTGGCGTGGCTCGTGTACCAGGATATTGCGGACCTTGATTCGGTCCGACTTTGCCGATCGCGGTTGCCCAAAGTTTATTGCCGTTGGATGTTGAAAGTGCTAACACTTCTTCTTTTTCGTTCCCTTGGTTGGAGATCACGAACAATTGTTCACCAACCACCGAAGGAGTTGAAAACCCGCTGCCGATATTTTTTGCTTGCCAAAGCAACTTTGGACCGCTTTCGGGCCATTTGGCCAACAATCCTTTCTCCGAAGATTTGCCATCTCTCTGTGGCCCGCGCCACTGTGTCCAGTCCTCGGCCGTTGTCAAGCTTCCCATTAGAGAAAAGGACACGAGTGCGAACGCGAGTTGCTTCCCAAATTTCCACTTCATGGATAAATCTCCAAGTCGATTATATTGTTGTTACGACAGATTGCATCTCGTGATTATAGCGAGTCGCCACATCTCCTTACAGCATGTCGAGCGGGTCGATATCGATTAGATACAGATTGTCTCCTGTCGCCTTGATCGACTCTTGCACGCGTGAGAGGATTGCGTTTAACGCGCCAGGCTCTTTAGAGATCAGCATCGCGTGAAATCGGTAGTGCCCTCGAAGTTTCGCAATCGGTGGTGGGGCGGGGCCGAGCACTCGCACGGGAGCGGACGTCTTTGCGATTTCCAACTGGATCTTCTTGACGATTCCTTCTGCAAACTCTTCGGCTTCTAATTGAATGGGACCACGCATGATGATGCGTGCCAGCGAAGCGTAGGGTGGGTAGCCAAATTGTTCGCGTTGGACGAGCTCTTGGTCGGAGAAACTTTTGTAGTCATGTTTGCATGCGGCGATGATGGCGGGATGGTCGGGCGAGTAGGTCTGCACGAGGACCACGCCCCCTCGCTCGCCGCGTCCGGTACGGCCGGCAACCTGTGTCACCAATTGAAATGTTTTTTCAGAAGCGCGAAAATCCGGAAAATGGAGAGCCGTATCAGCGTTGATCACACCAACAAGCAGCACGTTTGGGAAATCGAGACCTTTGGCGATCATTTGCGTTCCCATCAATATCTGGATCCGGCCCGCTCGGAAGTCCGCTTGGATCCGTTCATGGCTTCCTGGCTTTCTCATCGTGTCCGAATCCATTCGAGCGATGGCGGCGTTGGGAAATCTTTGCTGCACCTCCATCTCTAGCTTTTGAGTGCCCAGGCCTGCAAATCGAATCGCTTCGAAGCCGCACTTCTGGCAAACCTGAGGGACCGCGATGGTATAGTCGCAAAAATGGCATAGCGCTTTGCTTCCTTCCCGATGGTGTGTTAGCGCCAAGTCGCAGTCGGGACAAGTGACCACGTGCCCGCAGGCAGGGCACTGGATCGAAGTCGCGAAACCTCGGCGGTTGAGCAGCAAGATGGTTTGGCCATTCTCGCCCAACGTTTTCTCGATCGCTTGGACGAGGGGTTGCGAGATACTGCCCCGATCGACATCGATCCGATTGCATCGCATATCGATGGTCGTGACTTCTGGAAGCGGCCTGTTTAAGATGCGGCGCGGCAGAGCGACCTTTTTGTATAGTCCGATGGTCGCCCGATGGAAGGTTTCCAAAGAGGGCGTGGCTGAACCCAAGACGAGCGGAATTCGCTCCAGCGATGCGCGATGGATTGCGACATCGCGGGCATGATAACGCGGGATCGTGTCTTGTTTGAACGAGTTCTCATGCTCTTCGTCGAGAATGATCAACCCCAGGTATGGGGCGGGGGCAAAGATGGCGCTGCGAGGGCCGATGATGACTTGAACAGCCCCTTCGGAAATGCGTTTCCATTGATAGTGGCGTTCCGGTCCACTCATTTTGGAATGCAATACCGCCACGCTGGCAAAGCGGTTTTGGAATCGCGATCGGGTCTGGGGAGTCAAGCTGATTTCGGGAACGAGCACGATCGCTTGCCGACCATACGAAATCACTTGTTCGATCGATTGCATGTAGACTTCGGTCTTGCCACTGCCTGTAACGCCGTGCAAC
>JANODW010000073.1:0-9444 GCA_031412875.1 Pirellula sp.
GCCGTCGGAGTCACCCTCTTGCGGTACCGCTTTCATGTCGATGGGGGTGGCGTCGGATTCGCCTGCGATCTTGATATAAGCCTTGACGGTCTGCACGTCGACTTCTTGAACGCGAGACTCATCGGAACCTAACGTTAGCAATCGGAACACGCCATCTTTTTGGATGACCGCTTCGGCGTGATAGCTATCCGAGCCGATGGGGATAACAATCCCTCCGTGGGCACCTGCGACGTGAGGATGCTCGTCAGCGGAGCCGCCTTCAACTCGGGAGCCGCCCTCACTTGATTTGGAGGATTTCGAAGTTTCCGTCGCGGTCGCATTGGCGGCGACTTTTGTTGTAGAAGGGCTTGGGGTACAGCCTGTCTGTAAAAGTCCAACCGTCATCAGAACTGGTATGGTCTTGGCTAAAAAATGAGGTCTGCTCAACATGATTGCATCCAGTCATCAGTGCAAGAAGGTCAATGGGAAACATGGCAACTCGCGGCAATCCATTATTCTAGCAGTTACTCCAGGTTTCGTCTGCTACGGCGTTTTTTTGCATTTGATTTCGATCTGCTTTTGAAAATCCGCTACCGTTTTGAATTCCCCCGTCGCTTCCCCTGCCCAAGTGGCGCTTTGGTATGGGAATTCGGCGGTGATCTTGTATTTTCCAAGTGGAACATCGCTAAATCTGAAATTTCCTTTGGGGAACTCTCCACTCATTCCGTTGGAATCGAGGGTCACTTTAGCTTGCGAGGGCTCGTCTCCATTTGCAAATCGTACTTTGCCTTGAATGCTTCCTGTCATCGGTGGAGAGGTTGCGGTAGATGAATTGCCGCTCTGGGGAGAGACGGAGGGTGTCGGCTTGTCGCGAATTTTAAACGGGACGGGGTCCGATTTGATAGGACCGTTTCCCGCCAAATCGAAGGCGACCACGATTACCTTGTAGTTGCCACTTTCCAGTTTCGCAACCGGCAGTAGGCGTTCGATAGAGCGCCGGAAACGTTCGGACTCGCCTTGCTTAAGTGGACTGCGGAGTTTCAACTTTTCTTCGTTAAGGTTGTTGATCACCAGCAAGTCAAAGTGATCGATTCCGCTCAATCCATTTTCCTGAATCTCAAATTCGACGGAAGTGTCACTTCCTTGAAACACCTCCGCACTCCTTAACTTGACTCCTCGAATCTCGGGCGGCTGGCTGTCAAAGATCACTTCAATGGCCTTCGAAGGCTGTTCCATTGCGATTGCCTGCAACGCAATGACTTTGTTTTGAACACCGCTACTATCGATGCGGACTAGGTGATCTGTTGCATTGGCTGTGAGCGTAAAGCCATCTTCTGCGATCTTGGTCGCTTGAAAGCTCCACTTGCGATCGCCGTACAGCCATTCTCTCGTTTCACCCATTTGAACTACTGCCGAGTTGATTTGTCCGTTGAACATATCGACAGCCCAGTCCAACGCGACGGAAACTTCCAATTGCTTAGGTTGTTTAAAGATTGCAAGCGAGTTGGCTCCCAACACGAATTGAGCATCCGGTTTGGCATCCGGTTTGGCATCTTGGGGAGGCACTGCCCAATAGGTTTTTGTTCCGTCGGAAACGGCTCGGATAGCTGATCTCGCCTGATCGCTTTTGTAGGATTCCAGTAACTGCCGCTGCGCATCTCGAAGCGAGATATTATTGCAGAGCGCTCTAGGAAACCCGCCAACATCGAGAGCCAGGAAGGTTTGATTTTCTGGGAGTGCATCCAGCGACAGTTGCAAGTTCAACTTGAGCGGCTGAACGCGTTTTGGATCAAGGGCGCCGGAAAACTCACCCTTTGGATTGAGTCCCATCCAGGCCTCTTTAAAAAAAGCGATCGGGATAGGTTGATTGTCTGTGGGAGAAAGGTCGGGCATTCCGTCTTCGTTAGCGTCCCGGAATTGGGCCGATGCAGAAATGATGCGACTTTGCTCTTCGGTCCTTACGCTCGCGTACGCTTCAATGTATTCAGAAGGGATCGATGGATCGTATTCGAATAGAAAGCTCTCTAGAACCGACCCGTCGTTCGCATCGGTCAGGATCAGGGCGAGACCGGCCGATACGTCGAAGACGATCGGGGCAGATGTCGCCGGAGAGGCTTCAGAGGAAGGTACGGCAGGTGTTCGTTTGGCATTTTCAGAGCCCGACGCGGCCGGACTGCCCACCGACATCAGCGTCAGTTTGGTGGGTTGATTTGGTTTTAGCTCCAAGCTTTTGACGCTTGCCATCGCAGCCGTTTTGCGAATCTCGCGCAGTGTGGCATCCTCGCCGAGATCGCTTTGGAGGAGTTGGTTGTTGGATACAAGAATTCCAGGAACTCCAGTCCGGTTGGGCAGCCGAACCAAATCCGCTTGGATAGTTCTGGCGTTCTCACCTCGATGGATTGCATCGATAGAAAAACGGGTTTCATGGCCAGAGAACGGGTGCAATCGAAAGACTTTGCCGGGAATCGATGGCTCCTCGGACCACCATTGTTCTTTCCCGTCTTTCCGTACGAGTCGGGTGACGTTGAGATCGATGCGGTCTTTGGTCGCCAATTTCAATCGCAGAGGGAAGATTTCGTTGGACGGACCCGAGTCGGAAGAGACTCTTAAGCTTAACGTTTCGTTGCTCGGAGCAGCGATATCGCTGCATTCCAACTCCACGCGAATCGATTGATTGTTTTGTTCGATGGTGGACCAGTTTCGGATCAAGCTTGGGTTGGAATCATCTATGCGTAGGCCATCCAATTTCAAGCTCGCGATTCCCTGGGGCAGAAGTCCGGGTTGAATCCGGATTTCTTTCGGTTTGGGAAACGGATCCAGCCGCAATAAAAGTTCGATCCGCTGGGTGGTTTCAAGACGCACAGGTTGTGCGAGAGAACGGCCCGTCTGCTGCCATTCTGGCCACCACCCTTGCTTGCGAACTGGGAGCGAGGGAAGGAGCGCGAGCTGCGAACTGTCGGAAATCGATTGGTCTACGCGAGCGACGAGCCGGTCGTCCATGATTCCTTGCTCGACTATTTTGGCGATCGCCTTTGCCAAGTCGCTTCGTTCGGAGGGATCAGCCGACGTGGTAGGGGAGAGCTTCGAAAACGATTCTCTGCTTGTAGGTGGAGAGCTCCATGACGTAGGAATTTCCGGAAGGTAAGTAGGGAATTTATCGCCGAACAGCCTCGTGTCCATCTTTTTGTTTAAAAGTTTCTCGCGTTGCTCCGGGGTGAGCGAATTGCAGAGCAACAGCGATTCCAGCACGAGCATTTTCGGTGCGATGAGCGTTTCAGCGATAAGCGCATCGATAGCGTCGCGCCAACGGCTGAGCAAAGAAAGGAGCTCGATTCGAAGCTCGCTCAACTTGGGATCCTCAAGCTTGAGGTCGCCAGACAGGAGAGGGCTTCGAAAAGCGTCGACGAGGCTTTTTAGAGGCGACTGCGATCGGAGGCCGATGGCTTCTAAGCGAGTCGCGAGCTGTTGCAGTTCCGCGACATGGAGGCTCGCTTGGCAAAGCTGTTGCAGCAACTGCGACTGTTCTCGCTTTTGCTGAAGCTCGGTTGCATCCCAGCGTTTTTCTATTGGGCTGGATTCATGAAGGTCTCGCAATCGTTGCACTTGCTGCTCCCAAGTTGCGGGTTGTGGCGGAGCGGAGAACGCAAGTGCGGGTGATTCTCCCAATTGGGCTCGACTTCGCAATTCTGCGTCCACAAGTTGTGCACGGCGCTGGCGATAGGATAGTGGAAAGCATTCCGCGATCGACCACGCATAATGCGCATCGCTCGTCTTTCGAGACCATTCCGTTTCAAATTTTTTCCAGTTTAGGATCCAAGAATCCTTGGAGATCGGGAGCGGCGTTTTTTGATCTGCAGTTTGCAGATCGGACGTTTTTTGATCGGATGCCGCTGGGTTCGAAGCGCCTTTGGGCGGATTGTCGGACGCGTTTGGGGCCTTTGCAACCAGGCCCTGTACCCGCCCGAGTCTATCGAGCTTGGCTAGGGTAATGGTCCGTGCATCTCTCCAGCCTGCTTTGTCGGAGCGCAAGGCTCCTTGGCCACCGCGCATCAGCCAGGGTGATTGCGTGTTTCCTGAATCGGCTTGAACGCGGCGGTGAACGTAATTTGCGAATTCGTCCAGGGAAAGCCTACGGTCATAGCTCCATTGCTGGAAGAACTCGTCTGGATTGGGAACGCGTGCGGTTCCCAGGAGAGCCTCGGAGAGTGCGCGGCCGAACAGTCGTTCTCGCGTTGTCCAATCGTCTTGTGAGATTTCTTTTGGGCTGTGGGATGTCAGAACCCAGAGGCGATCGTTTGGCAATTGTTTTAATGTTTCGTGAAGTTCAAAAAGAAATTCGTTTTGTTCGCAATGAGCCGCATTGTCTGCAATCACATCTCCAGCATCGAGAGCCAAGACGACCGTGCCTGGGAAAAGTGAAAACAGCTCCAGAACCTTTGCGACCGGAACTCCTTTTGCGGTATCCGCGACCGAGCCCTTGGATTGGTCTGGAAGTAAAAAATTTGCATCCACTAGAATTGCTTGATCGTCCACTGTCATGCATTGAGCTTGGATCAAGCAGATCAATGTATCTTGTCGAAGCGATCCTTTCGCAATCGTCCTCAGCCTTTCGTCTAGTTTCGTCACGTTGAGTGCAAGTTCGTCCGTAAGGTGGATATGGGTGGCCGAACGGATTTTCGCGATCGCTTTTGGGAGCGATGGGGTGAATCGCAGGGGAGGGACAGAGAGGTTGTCTTGTCGACTGCTTTGCGTTTGAGTTGGGTTGACGACGATGGCAAAGAGATGGGTTTGTGCTTCGCGTAGGATAAACCACTGCCAAAGGACAAAAACCATAGAGACCGAGAGTGCAGCGAGCAGCACGGTCGCCGTCCATCTCCTTCGTGTCAAACTAGGGGACTTGGTGGAGGGTTGATAGCTTTGGCTGCGCCATGACGGCTTCTTGTTGGCGTTAGACATGTTCGTAGCGTTTGCATCGAGGCAGAAGAACGAGAATCTGATCTCCGGGGTAGATTGTTTTGACACCCCCTGGTTATGATACCGTCTATCAAGGCTATCATGCTGGTACGCCGACAATTTCGATTGCAATCTCATCCGAGTTTGCTTGCTGACGCTTTTAACCATAATGTTTATGGTAGGCTTCAGTTATGAAATCTTTTCGGTAGTGAGAATGGCGGGAGTGAACGGCCGGAGAGAATGGCCGGAGTGAAAGAGTCGGAGTGAAAGAATCGTAAAGGGGGGGAGCCTTAGAGGTATGCATCAGCCTGCAGTTCATTGGTACGAAGGAATGTTTCTTCGCCCGCAGCACTTTCAAGCGTCCGATCGTTTTTGGAGCCAGAGTCTTCAGCAAGCGATTTCGTGGCGTCAATCTTACGTGTATGGTCTGCAAAGCATTCAGTGGAGCGCGGACGCGTTGGGCGCATATCAGTTCCAATTGACTGCGTGTCGGATTGCATTGAGAGATGGGACTTTGGTAGAAGTGTTGCAATCGCTTCGATTGGATTTGCGAGCGGCGTTTCAGAAAGAGTCGGAGGTGACTGTATATCTGGGGGTGCCTAAACTGGTGCTGGGCCGCAAAAACGCTGGGGAGACGAACGGTACAGACATGCGTCGGATAGCATTTCGTCGGGAATTGCCGGATGAAAATCTAGCGGGTCCGGATCAGGAAATCGATTTGGTGGATTTGAATACTCGATTGCTTTTGTCGACCGACAGCATGGAAGGATACGAGGTTTTACCGATTGCAAAAATACGTCGGTCGGGAAGCGAAGAAGCGGTACCTGAAGTCGACAAGGATTACTTTCCCTCGGTGCTTTGCATTGAAGCTTGGCCGGAACTGCAGATGGGGATCATTCGATCGATATACGATTTGGTGGGTGCAAAGATCGAGGTGTTATCGCAGCGAGTGTCCGAGCGCGGATTGAACTTGTCGAGCCAAGAGCCTGGTGACCTGGACGACCTACTCATGCTTCAGCAGATCAATCAAACGTGGGCAGTGCTTCATTCTCTGACATTTGCCACCGGCGTCCATCCTTATATTGCTTATTGTGAGCTTTGCAGGGCTGTCGGGCAGCTTTCGCTATTCGATCCGACGCGACGTATCGACCCTCGATTGCCTGCGTACGATCACGACGATTTAGGGAAGATTTTTAGGTGGTTGCAACGGAAAATTGGCGAGCTTTTGGGGGCGGCAAAGAAGCTCGACTACGAGCAACGGTTTTTTGTCGGGATCGAGCGGGGAATGCAAGTAAGTTTGGACCCAAAATGGTTCGGCTCGGATTGGCAATGGTATATTGGAGTCCATGCGGAAAACGTCAGCGAACAAGCTTGCAGGGACCTCTTGCGACCGGGAACGCTGAATTGGAAAATGGGGAGTGCGCAGCAAGTGGATTTGCTGTTCAAACACAACATGCCCGATGTCAAATCCAACGAGCCTCTGGACAAGAAGCCCAGAGCGCTTCCCAGCCAAAGGGGATGGTTGTATTACGAAGTGGGACGTGAAGGACCCGCATGGAAAGATGTCTTCGCCACGCAAAGTTTGGCCATCCGATTTACAGATCGCATCATAGGCAATTTAGACCGACTTCCTGGCCAGCGCAAACTTGAAGTTTTAGTGCAAGACAAGCGAGCTATTTTAGAATTTGCCCTCTTTGCGGTACCCAAGCCCAACGTATAAATCCTCCAATTGCATGAACCCTCAATTTGCAAGCGCCGTCGATCCTATTTTTCTCCGAGTCCTTTCGGTTTTAGAGACTTCGACCAATATCCCTGTCGATCCAGAATCGCTGCATCATGAAATGCAGTCGAAGCTACGGCAAGCGGAAGACAAATTGCAGACAGGAGGTTGGCCTATGGTATGGGAGCAAGCGCGGTATGGAATATGCGCATGGATCGACGACGTTTTGACCAACCGCGCTTGGGGTGGCCAGCGATGGTGGCAAGAGAACAAATTAGAATTTCATTTCTTTCGAACAAATATTGCGGGAACCGAGTTTTTTGAACGAGCGAAATTAGCGCAACAACTCCCCCAGCGCGACGCGGTGGAAGTGTTTTACATTGCGGTCATTCTAGGATTTCGCGGACTGTATGCGATGCCGGACTCTCCGTTTTTGGCACAGCAGCATCAGCTTCCCAGCACGATAGAGGAATGGACGCGTCGGACATCGGGGGCGCTCCAGTTGCAGCATGGACGAGCAGATGTTCCGGCAGCATCGTTGCCCATCGACGGGGCGCCGGCATTGGAGAGCAAGTTCACGCTGATTGGAACCTTCCTTTTGACATTGATCCTAGTCATAGTGGCGGCGGTAGTGGGGTACTGGGCGTTTCTTGGGGAAGTCAGCGACAAGGTGGGCGGATAGCCAGATAGAAATATGCGAATCCTTACAACCTTGCTCTCACCTTTCACCCGTCTGTTTTCCGGACCCGCACGCTTCTTGGGTTTGCCTCGGCGTTTAATGGGATTGAGTTTGCCCGCCCGCGTTGCCTGCGTGCTCGGTTTATTTTTGGTACTAAGCGTGATCGGTTATTTATCTTTCGTAAGCTATCGCGAGGGATCGAGTGGGCTTTGGGACCGTTTTCAACCTCGATTCCTTTTTCCGATTGTTTTGCTTCTGTTTGGGCTTCCGACCGCCGCATATTGGACGACGCGTTACTGGATCGAAGTCGAGACATCCCCGTTTCCGGATATCGATGCCGCTTGGAATGCCGGTTTGTCTGCGCTTGCCAAGTCGGGGATCGATTTGGGATCCACCCCGTTGTATCTGGGCATCGGCGTACAGGACGCGAATTCGGCGGGAACGTTGATGAACGCTTCGGGGTGGGAATTGTTAGTAGACGGAAAACCGGATGGCGCTTCGCCGCTGCGTTGGTATGCCAGTCGCGAAGCCGTAATCGTTTTTTGTTTGGATGCGTCTGGATTGTCTTTGTGTCATGCACCCCAGCGCGAAGGGGCAACTAACCAGCGCGCTAATCCATCGTCCGGTGCGTCGAACATTCGCCAAACTTTGATTGCCGGCAGCGGTGGTTTCGAATCCGACGCGGAAAAAGAAGGCCGTCGACTAGGCCTGCGCGGAACAATGATTGCGGACGCTCCCGTGGATCGAGGCGTGGTGTCCGCGCGACCCGCTTTGGGTTTACGCGGCACCATGATCGCCGGGGCGGGCGAACCCGGTCCGGCGTTCGAGGCATCCGAGTCCCAGACCTCCATCGGTTCGGTCGATCGCACCGAGTTATTGCAGCAATCCGAGCGGCTGGCTCGCGTTTGCAAATTAGCTCGACAATCTCGGCAACCCTTTTGCACGCTCAACGGAGTCGCGGCGTTTGTCCATTGGAAATTGGTCAGCAGCAACCGGCCCAATTCCCTAGCGATGGCCCTCCGCCAGGACACTTGCACTATCGTGGAGCATGGCGGATTGCATGCCCCTCTTCTCGTAGTGGTTTCCGGCATGGAGAACGAGATTGGCTTTTCCGAGTTGGTCCGAAGAGTGGGGGAGGAACGGGCGCAGGGGAATCGCTTCGGCCAAGGCTTCAATCATCAAGCATCGCCGAGCCAACCGCATATGATCGCCCTCGCCAACAACGCGGCGGGCGCTTTTGAAGGTTGGGTCTACGACCTTTTTCGCCAGCCCGATTGCCTTAGCCGGGCGAACAATGACAAGTTGTTTGCAACGCTCTGTCGAATCCGGTCGTTTGTTCAACCTCAGTTGATCGATTTGTTTGTTGGATACTCTGAAAGCATTACCGCCGAACAACCACGCTCCTTGTTTTTGGGAGGCTGCTATTTTGCGGCAACGGGAGGGGGCAAGGATAGGGTCCGGAACAGGAACAGGAGGTCACGAAGGTCAGGAAGCCGGAGGGTTGGCTCCGTCAGCGTCGTGATTTTCGGTTGAAGGCGGTCTGTTATTTTCCCGTGGAAAAAACCGGGGGCGTTGCCGAATGCGGCGTTAGAACTGGACTTTGACCGGGGTGCGTTCGGCGTCGTTGGAGACTTCGAAGAGCTGGGCTTCGGTGAAGTTGAAGGTGCCGGCAATGAAGCTGCTGGGGAACATCTCGCGGCGGTTGTTGTAGTGCATCACGGCGTCGTTATAGGACTGCCGGGCAAAGGCGATTTTGTTTTCCGTGGAGGTCAGTTCCTCGGTGAGCTGCATCATGTTCTGGTTGGCCTTCAGGTCGGGATAGGCTTCCTGGACGATGGAGAAGCGGGTCATGGCGGCGGTGAGGCCGGCTTCGGCCTGATTGAGGGTTTGCAGGGCGGGGGCGCTGGTGGGGGCGCTGGCGACGGCTTCGCGGGCGCTGGAGGCCTGGTTGCGGGCCTTGATGACGGCTTCCAAGGTGTCTTTTTCGTGCGCCATGTAAGTCTTGGCAGTTTCGATCAGGTTGGGGATCAGGTCATAACGGCGCTTCAGCTGGACGTCGATCTGGGAGAAGCCGTTTTTATAGCGGTTCCGGAAAGTGACCAGGCCGTTGTAA
>JANODW010000074.1:0-2122 GCA_031412875.1 Pirellula sp.
TTGGCATCGGGCAGCGGGATGGTGTGCGACGGCGAATGCTTGCCATCGGCCCCCACGGAGAAAACTTTGATCGAGCCACCCACGTTGCTCATATAAACCCGTTTGCCGTCGCCGCTGTAAACCAGTCCGGTGAAACTCACCAGGGCCGCGCCGTCTGGCTTGAGGATATTCGGCGAGGCGACCGTCGGCTCGGTGATTTGTTCCTTGGAGGGAAAGTCCACGGTTTGAGAGACTTCGTGAGTGTCCGGGTCGATCACCATTAGCTTGTTGGTTTTGCCCGAGGTGATGAGCGATTTTCCGTTGGGAGAAAGCGCGAGAACTTGGGGACGCAACCCATTGAGTTCGATCCGAATCCCAGCCGGAGTGACGGCGGTCACGGAAGTTTCGATTGTCTCCGGGGACGCTTTGCTCTCCTGCGCAGACAGGGGCAATGCCATCTCGGCGATCACGAGGGTTGCAATACACCACCGTGCAAATCGGTTGGAAGCGTCGCGTCGGACCCACTGAGGTTGGGTCGTAAGGAACAATCTTTGGAAATTTTTCTGGAGGCTTTGGAGCATGATAGGCAGGCCGCTCTAGGTGGGAGTGATGGATTTCGAAGGTCCGTTCGATAACAACAGTCTAACCGTTTTGTGGCGTTAGGAATTGCATTGCGCGGAGTCTAAGGCGGTGTGCAATCAGATTGTCAAGTTGCCGGTTGCGACGAAAGGTTGGGGCATGGATAGTGCATGCTTGGATCGTTAGAACGAGCACTCTTTCTGTGTTGCGAATTTTGCGCTTTCCCGCAAGGGGTTGCACCAAGGTTCTTTCATGAATTTTCTTGACTTTGTTCTCCAATTGCCAATAATCACAGGTCATTGGGAATTTTGGAAGAATTTTTGCGGGTGATTAGGTCGCGAGACGCGGTTAGAGATAGACACACCTGGAATGTTCGAGAAGCAGTGCAGTCATTCCCCAATTGAAATTTTGGCAAGTGTTTGGCGTCACTTGCACGACGGATACACAATTTGGAGGGCCCAGATTTAATGAGCAATCTTTGCAAGAACGTTTTTGAAGCGATTTTGAAGTATGGACACGACGAGGATTTTGATCCGGTTGTTGATTTGAAATTCCTACCAACGGATGCTCCAGCCGGCTCACAAGAAAAGATCGAAGTTTTGAGGAAGCGAGTCGAACTAGGGCAACCTCTTTGGCACAACGACGACCGAGTGGACTACAGCGGTCTGACAGGTGCCATTCGGCCACGAGAGTAGGTTCTCCATTTCGGTAGTTCGGAATTCGCAAAAACATCCTTTACAAATCGTTCCATGGCTCGGGTCTTCCACCCGAGCCATTTTCATTTAATCTCGCGACCGTAGTTTGGGACCATCGTCCCGAACGAATAAAAGACCGTAGTTTGGGACCATCGTCCCGAACTCACAAACCGACGGGACCAAGGCCGCATCCTACTCCTTTCCATCACTCCGCATCCAAAAAATCAACCCCTACTTTCTTCAGTCATGTCATAAATCAAAAGTTCTCGCCGTTTAGCCCTTTGATATGTGTCATATTTTTTCGCGATTTTTTCCCCTTTTGGTGCAGCCTATCTAATCGAAATCGCGCGTCGACATATCGCAACGCTGTTTAGCTTGCTACGATGAGGGATCTTATCATTCGTTGAAACTCTTATGCCTAAATCTGCGATGAGCGAGCGTCAAACCGATTTGTTGGCCGAAGCGACGTACGAGCACATGCGTCGTCTTGCAGCGAATTACTTGCAATTGGAGTCTTCGACCGTCTCGCTTTCACCCACGGTCTTGGTCCACGAGGCCTATCTGAAATTGTCGAAACAGGCTTCGGAGAAGTATCAAAGCCGAGGTCATTTTTTGGCGATCGCAGCCACTATGATGAGACGCATTCTTGTCGACCATGCGCGGGGTCGAAACCGTGTCAAACGGGGTAGCGAGTACGTGCGGGTTGTGTTCGATGAGGATTCGACCCTCGCTCCCTCCCGGGACAGCGATGTATTAGCGCTCGACGAGATCCTTGAAGAATTGCAAAAGCTGGATCCCAGGCAAGCGCAGATTGTCGAGATGCGTTTCTTTGGAGGGATGACTGTTGCGGAAGTTGCGCAGGTGCTGAC
>JANODW010000075.1:0-5140 GCA_031412875.1 Pirellula sp.
AAAAATATTGATGCACTCATCGTCAATAACAAAGAATGCTTGGACATCGCGTTGCTGAACTCCAATGTCAAAGCGAACGGGCTGCTGACGGGCAAGATTCTCGCCGCGATCGAACAACTGTCGCAAGCAACCGACCGCCTCGCGGAGTCGAGCGAAAAGGCTATCGCTGCACTGCGGATTCAAATCCTTGCCAAGGATTTGTTCACTAGCCTCGTGGAGCATGTTGGCACTCCGGTCAGCGACAAAGTGCGATTTGCAACCATCGACGCAAACGCAAAAAAGAAAAGGGACTTGTACTTTGCTGCCGCCGCTGCAAATAAAGAGCCTGATTTGGACGCGGTCATCAAGGCAATCAATCCCGGTCTTCGAGAAGATGTTGAGAATGTCTTGAGGTTGTCGGTGATCGATTCGAACAATGCGTCTACGGAGAAATCGCTCACGGAGTCCAAGGTTGCAACCGATGCTGCTGTCGCTTCGCTGGATAGTTTGTCCACCGCGATCAAGAAAGATGCCGAAGCGGGTGTCGCTGCGAGCGAAGGGATTTATTCGCGGAGTTGCTGGCTCCTATTTCTTACTTCGACGCTCGGACTCGGGCTCGGCAGCGCCGCATCTTATTTCATTTCAAGGTCGGTAACGCGGCCTGTTTTCCTAGTAAAAAACTTGGCCCAGGAAATGGCGAGTGGGAACCTCACTTCGCGTATCAACTTGAAACAGGCGGACGAAGTTGGCGAACTTGCGGTCGCCACCGATTCGTTGGCGGATGCCCTTTCAAGCATTGTTTCCGAAATCAAAAAAGCTGCTCACAATCTGGGGATGTCCTCGTCGAGCTTGAGCGGCATTGCCAATGCTTTGGTCGTGCAAAGCGAACAGACCTCGTCGCGAGCGGGCGGTGTGTCGGCCGCCTCCGAACAGTTGTCCGCCAACATCACGACCATCAGCTCCGCCGCCGAGGAGATGAGCATGAATTTTGCCTCGATCTCCGCTGCCACCGAGGAATTGAGCGTCTCGGTGGGGGCGATTTCGTCTGCAGCGGACCAAACATCGAGCAATGTGTCGGCCGTTGCCACCGCGGTTCATGATATCTCTATCTCGTTTGAAAACATATTGGCGAACGTCAAGGACGGTTCACGCGTTGCCAACAATGCTAGCCACATGGCAGACACGGCAAACTCTACCATGAAGAACCTAGACCAATCCAGCACGGAGATCAGCAAAGTCACTGAGACCATTAAAATGATCGCGCTTCAGACCAATCTGCTAGCGCTCAATGCGACGATCGAAGCGACTTCTGCCGGTGAAGCTGGCAAGGGATTTGCAGTTGTGGCGCACGAGATCAAGCAGCTCGCCAATCAGAGCGCCAAGGCCGCCGAAGATATTGCAGTAAAAATAGAAGGGGTCCAATCGGGTACGCGGCTCGCCGTCCGAATGATCCACGAAATTGCAACCGTCATCCGCGAGATCAACAGTTTGTCCGACCGCATATCGACATCCGTCGAGCAGCAGAGCCGTGCCGCCCAAACGATTTCACAAAACATTGGGCAAGCCAACGGCGGCGTCAGCCAAATCGCCCGCTCGATTGCAGAAGTCGCCGCTACCGCCAACGACATGTCCCGCAGCATCAACGAAGCGACCCGCGGCGCAACGGATGTTTCCAGAAATGTTGGCGAAGCGGCCAAGGCAGCGGGCTCCATTTCCTATAGCATTACCCAAGTAAGCAAAGCTGCACAAGAAACCAACCGATCGTCCGACGGTGTCACCACCACGTCGCAAACCTTGGCTGAACTCTCGGACGAGCTTTCGAAACTCGCATCCCAATTCAAAATCCCTGACTAGAGTACGATGATACGATTGAGCAGACGGTTGATGGCTTTTTTCGCATGGCAATCCAATCCCTATGGTTCCTGAGACGACACGAGTTCTGATCGTCGACGATTCTAGAATCTTTCGCGGGATTTTGGAGCGAGCGTTCGCTGATATTCCCAATGTCGCAATCCTGGGTTCTGTTTTCAGTGGCGAAAAGGCCCTTGAATTCGTTTCGGCGACATCCGTAGACCTGATGACTCTCGATATCGAAATGCCCGGTCTAGGCGGTTTGGCGACGTTAAAAGCCATCCGAGAACTCAACCGCGAGCGCGCTAGTAAACCCCCCATCGAAGTGCTTTTGATCAGTTCGCTCACTTCGCAAGGGGCACGCTGTACCGTGGAAGGGTTGCAATTAGGAGCAATCGACTTTGTTCAGAAACCCAATGTCGGCACCGAAGCGGAAAACATGGCGATGATCCGAAAGGCTCTCACTGAGAAGCTGAATATCTATCGGCTCAAGCGTTATGGACGAAGCGAAGCGATTGCGGCCCTTGCCATCAACGCAGAAAGGGCTGAGAGGGCGGAAAGGGCAGAGGGGGCAGAGAGGAATGATAAAGCAAATGCCTCTGCGTCAAGCCTCACCGCGTCCGAGTCCGACAGCCCCTACCAAGCGATCGCGATTGGCATTTCCACCGGCGGCCCAGAAACACTTGCTCAGCTATTGCCTCAGATTGCCGGTCGTACGCAGGCACCCATTTTCATCATCCAGCATATCCTATGTGGCCTCAGCAAATACATGGCGGAAAGTCTGGGGCGACGCGTTGGCCATGAGATTATGGAAGCGAGCGAGGGCCTCGTCGTTCGACCGGGATGCATCTATATGGCCCAAAGCGGACTGCACATGGTACTGCGCCGCAAGGATGGGGTGGTCGAAATCGGGTTGAGCGACGCGCCGCCAGAAAACCATTCACGGCCTGCGGTCGATGTCTTTCTGAGGTCGGCTGCAGCCATCTACGGCAAATCGTTGATTGCCGCCATCATGACGGGAATGCTAAACGATGGAGCCAGCGGTGTCCGTGCGGTGAAACGGGCCGGCGGGTTTGTCATTGCACAAGACCAATCGACGAGCATCATCTGGGGAATGCCCAGGGCGGCGATTGAGACGGGCGTTGTTGATCTGGTTCTGCCCTTGGATCAGTTCGCTGCAACTTTCCTGAAACTCATGGAAGGGAATCGGATCCAATGACGCTGTCGGAAAAGGAATTCAATGAGATTCGGAAATTGATTCGCGATCTATGCGGCATTTGCCTCGGTGATGAAAAGCGGTACTTGGTTCAATCTCGACTCGAACCGATTTTGCACCGCAATAAAATTGCGACCTATTCCGACCTCGCGTTGCGATGCGCCTCGTCCCTCGGATTGCAACTTCAAGAACAGGTCGTCGAAGCAATCACTACCAAGGAAACGTCATTCAATCGCGATGGTCACCCCTTTGAGGAGCTTCGCAATTTCATCTTGCCCGACTTGATCCGTAGTCGCATGCTCCGACAGCAAGCCCTTAAACAACCGTTCGGAAAACTTCGAATTTGGTCCACCGCAGCGTCCACCGGACAAGAAGTCTACAGCGTCGCGATCGCCATTCTCAAACTTCTCAAATCGCCGTCAAATGCCGAATCCGGACGAATGCGTTACGGCATCGAGAATTTTCATATTCTCGGCACCGACATCTCCAACGAAGCGCTTCGGATCGCAAAGGCGGGTACCTATTGCCAACGCGATTTGGACCGGGATTATGAACCCGCTTCCAGTAAAGAGTATTTTATCGAGAAGAATGGGAACTTCGAAATTTCCGACCCTATCAGGAAGATGGTCGAGTTTCGACAAGTCAATCTCATCCGGCCGATCATTGACCCCACCATCTATGACTTGATCTTGTGCCGAAATATTCTGATTTACTTTGACGAGCCTACGCGCAATAGCGTCCTGAATCAATTGGTCGACCGCTTGACCCCTGGTGGTATCTTGATGCTTGGGGCGGCTGAAAGCATCGGTCCGACAATTCGGGGACTGACCCAAACGCAATTCGGACGAACCACCGCGTACCGCAAAAAATAGGATCCCACTCCTGCCGATTCGCGGGCTACTCGCGCCGCGACTAAGGATCCAACAAGCCCGCAAGAACGACCAACATGGCATCGATTTGTTCATCGCTGCCAACGCTGATCCGCAGTCCCTCGCCCCATCGAGGGTAATTCATGTGTCGGACCAAAATACCGTTCTGCTTGAGCCCTTCATAAATCGGCTTGAGCGGTCGATCGGTTCGAGTGCACCACAAGAAATTTGCGTGCGACTCCGTCACGTCGAAGCCCAAATTTCGCAGCGCTACCAACATGCGAGTTCGCGTTGCAATAATCCTTGCAACATTCGACTTCAGCCAAGCTTGATCGGAAATCGCTGCGGTTGCACCGGCCAGCGAAAGCGAATCGGTATTGTACGAGTCCTTGACTTTGCGGAGAGTTTGCACCATCTCTGGATTTGCGACGAGATAGCCGAACCGCAATCCGGCCAACGCATACGATTTGCTCAATGTTCGTGTGACAATGATCTTCGGATGGCGATCAATCAATTCGATGCAGTTGGTGGGCGCAAAATCTACATACGCTTCGTCGACCACCACAGGGCAATCCACCGAGTCCGCTAGCCGAACAATGGCAGAGTGGTCAAGCAGCGTGCCGCTAGGACTGTTCGGGTTGGGCAAGTAAATCAACTTCAACGATGCGTCTGAGGCATAAAAGTCCGGCGACAAACCAAAGCTTGCGTCAAAGGAGACTTCTTCGAAACGAGCCGATTGCAGTTCGGCCAACGTTCGGTAAAGAATATAACTCGGGTAGGGCAGACGAAGCTTTTCACCTTCTCCGACAAAGGCCCGCGTCAAAATGGTCAAGCAATCGTCGCTCCCATTGCCGCAAAGTATCATGTCTGGGTCGACATGTAGAACGTCCGCGGCAGCTCGCCTAAACGCAGTTCCGAGCGGATCGGGATACCGTTCCAATCGCGAAGTCGCTTGCTGGATGGCTTCGACAACGCGGGGCGAAGGGGGGTAAGGATTCTCGTTCGTATTGAGCTTGATCACTTTACCCGTTTGCGGCTGCTCGCCTGGGGTATAAGGGCTCAACGCAGCGACTTCGCGGCGAAAGAATTTTTGAATAGAGTCGGTTGTCATCTAGTCTTTAAGGTCAACTTGTAGATTTTTTCGGAAGAGGCCCACGCACAAAATTACGACACAAAAAGGCCGTGTGATTAAGGTCACGCCGGAGCATCGCCTGCTCACGACCGA
>JANODW010000076.1:0-1122 GCA_031412875.1 Pirellula sp.
GCAAGATCCGGCGCTGCGAGCCAACGCGGCCGTTTCGGTCTTCAGCAAGAGTGGGCTTGAGTTGCTTCCCATGCTAATGGAAGGCAAGAAGGGACTACGTGACCTGGCTAAGGAAGCACGCGATCTCGGCCTGGTCATGTCTTCGAAGGATGCGGCCTCGGCCGCCGTTTTCGGAGACACCTTAGATAAACTGCGCATGTCCCTTTCGGCCGTTTATAACAAAATCGGCGCGGCGCTTGCCCCGATGCTCAATCGAATCACCAACATATTCATAGGGGTTTCCGCAGCCGTTACCAAATGGCTCGACAAGAATCGCGGGATCGTCGCGATCGTTGTACCCATTGTGGCCGCGTTTGGATCACTAGGTGCCACGGCAATCGGACTTGGGCTAGCATTCAAAATTGCTGCGATTGCAGTGGGACCGGCACTTCTTGCAGCGCTGGTCGCTGTGAAGACGGCCGTTATTGCAGTAGCAGGTGTATTGGCCGCGGTTGCGATTCCGGCGCTTGCTGTGGCGGCTGCAATCGGTGGACTTACGGCGACCATGTACGCCTTGGGGATAACTTGGACCGATGTGGCGACGACAATTGCCAACGTTTGGGCCAGTGCGATGTCGTTCATTGGAAATTCACTGTCTCCCGTCGGGGCTTTTATAGCGAACTGGGTTAGCAAGATCGTCGAAGGTTTTTCATGGATGTACTCGGGGGCGACACAGTACTTCGGTGCGATTGGCAAAGCGCTAGCAGACGGCAACCTCGAAGGAGCAGGTAACGTCGCCATGGCCGGTCTGCAGCGAGCCTTTCGAGGTGGATTCAATGTCATCTACGGTTACTACCTCGCCTTCATCGAAGGTTGGAAGTTCTCATGGGACATGTGGACTACGGGTTTGGCCGATGTCTTCGTGGTCGCTTGGACTAGTATCGAATCGACATTCACAGACACGATTTCATACCTTGGCCAAATGTGGACTCTGTTTACTACCGGCCTGACGATCGCTTGGAATTCGTCTATTGGCTTTATCCAGAAGGCTTGGATCCGGCTCAAAGCCATGTTCGATCAGGATATCAATGTCCAAGCAGAAACCAACGCGATCGACGAGCGCACGGTCAACGCGAATGGAAA
>JANODW010000077.1:0-10069 GCA_031412875.1 Pirellula sp.
TTTGCATCCGTCTTGTTTGTTCGCCAACCGAGCCAGCGGTTCTTTGAGACACTTCATCATCCAGCCCAGAGACGACAGCCGCTTGCGAGTCTCCTCGACCCACGTTGGGTTACTGGCCCGAAGCTGAAGGAATTCGTCGGTGACCTTCATCGGTTTGCGATCTGCACCACGAGGCGGAAACAACCTAGTCCAACGCTTGGCGATTTCCAGGGCTGACCAGCTTTTTGCTTGTTCCTCATCAATGCGGAGCAAGACGTGGAGGTGGTTGTCCATAATGCTGAATCCGCCAACGGAAATGGCGAATATTTGGTCAAGTTCTTTGAGTCGCTGATCGATCCAACCCTTGCGGTCAGTGGAGACATCGTCGGCCAAAAGATGGGCCTTGCGAACGCAGCGAGAAATACAGTGATACCAACGTGAAACGTTCGTATCCACAAGCCGAAACCGGGCAGTCGTCATGGCAACCTCGCAATTAGAACAATCCGAACGAAATCCAACATCCACCCAATTTAACAATTCTGCACTCTTTCGCAACACCACTGTGCCTGTCCTTTTTCCTTACGGTGTCAATTGATGCCCTGAATGGACAGTTGGTGCCACAGGCTTGCAGCGCCAGTGCAGCGCGGATACAATTAGATCCGGTGCAAGTTCTGTGAGGATCGCCACTTACGTCAAAATCCGCGAGGGGTTCAACTCCCCGAGCGGCCACTGATTTGGGGAGTGACACGCTTTGCTCGGGTACGGCGGCGTTGGGGAAATGGGACTCACTTTAGCGCAACGGCGCTTGCCGTACGGTCGGGATCGGTAAAGAATCTCTGCGATCTCGGCAGCCGCGACACCGGAGGGCTTGCGCCCTGCCGCTACGAAAATGGACGGGACGCTGGTATGGAAGGCGAAATGCTACACGACGACTTTTTGATGACGCGGCTTCCCGTGTAATGGTCGTGTGAACCGAACTATGGAATCTAACCACCGTGCAAGGGAACACCCTTCCACCCCCAAGGCAGCTTATGTCCATGTCCCTTTCTGCCACTCTCGTTGTCCCTACTGTAACTTCACCGTCGTCGCGAACCGCTTGGATTGGGTGGATCGCTATGTCGACGCCGTCACTCGAGAGTTCACTGCTCTCGGTCGCCCCTATCCCGTAAAAACGATTTTCATCGGGGGTGGTACACCGACCATGCTACCGCCAGAACCGATGGTGCGGTTGTTGGAGGTGATCCGGCAATGGCTTCCACTCGCGGACGTGGGAGAATGGAGCATTGAGGCGAATCCTCAAGACGTTACTCGGGATCTTTGTCTTCTTCTGCGCGACCAAGGAATCAACCGGATCAGTCTGGGGGGCCAATCGTTTGATTCGGCCAAACTGAAGATGCTCGGTCGCGATCACACGGGAGAGCAATTATCCCGTTCCATCGATGTTGCGTCCCAATGGTTCAGTGAAGTTTCTGTCGACTTGATTTTCGGAGTACCCGGCGAAGATATGCAGGTTTGGAAGTCGGACTTGCAAACGGCTAAGTCTCACGGTGTAAGCCATCTATCCACGTATGGCCTCACCTACGAGAAGGGAGCTCACTACTGGGCGCAACTTCAGAAGGGGCAGATCGTAGCGGTCGCAGAAGAAACCGAGCTTGAAATGTATCTCTATGCCATTGAAACACTTGCTCAGTATGGCATGAATCATTACGAAATTTCAAATTTTGCTAAGCCCGGAAGCGAGTGCCTCCATAACCAAACTTATTGGCAAGGCGATTCGTGGCTAGGATTTGGACCGGGCGCTGCAGCTTATGTGGACGGCATACGTTCGGTCAATCATCGAAGCACGCTAAAGTACTTTCAACGCATCGAGGCTGGGCAATCACCCGTAGCCGAATCCCAAACGCTGGACTGGCCAACGCGAACCCGCGAGCGATTTATCTTCGGGATGCGACAGTTAAAAGGAGTCGACTGGCGTTCGCTTGCCAACGCAGGAGAACCTACGACCGTCGAAGCCATCTCGCTCCAAATCCCCAAACACATCGCACTGGGATTTTTAGCGTGGGATGATGGATACATTCGCCTGACGCCAACAGGGCTGCCGATCAGTGACTCGCTTTGGTTGGATTATTGGTAAGGCGAGCGGTAGGCTGAAATGTGGATTAGTGCTTCAAACGATTAGAGAGGACTACCACCAAAAATCCCATAGTGAATACACCTAGGGCTCCTTCGGTCAGTGCAAGCAATCGCATATGGGGAGCTGGAAGAAAATCTCCATAGCCAACTGTGCAAAAGGTTATACCGCTAAAATAAAGGCACTCCCAGAAATCCGCTGGTCGTGGTGTGCTCCCACTGGTTAAGACCCCGCTCGTTGCCCAATACATCAAACCGTAGACACACACTGCTAGGATGGCGCTGTTCAGGACTCGGAGCGGCCGGTAACCGTACCCGGCCACCGCCCCATAAACAAACAGTTCCACCCGCGTCATCAAAGATAGTCGCAACTGAGCGCCGCGGCGTGACTTGAGCTGCATAAGGCGATAGGAAAGGCGACGGGCGTCATCGTAGAGGCCACACTGTTCATAAGCAGCCACACCACGACGGTACATGCGGAATGCACGTTCTAAATCTTCCGGTGGCTCAGGAGTTGCGAGAAAGTCCCCTACGCGTTCGTTCGAAACCGCAGCTAAATACCATTCTCGCGTTGCTTCGGCCAGGTTGGCAGCTTTCAAATACTGTTGGACGGCGCGTTTTGCATCCCCATCCGCTGCGGCGAGCGTGGCCTCTTCGAAGGCTGCTTGGGCCCGCAACGACTCATCGTAATGAGGATCATTCTTGGGATGGTCCGTAGAATCCTCCGAAATGGCATCGGGAAGCGGTGCAAAATCCGCCTCCACATCATTCGGGAGTTTTTGCAGTTCAACGGACACAATAGAATCTTTGCTCGAAAAGAGTTTAAAAGATTTACCATCCACAAGCAGCCTTATCTCACGAACTCAATATCCATTTCATTCGATCTTTCTGCCTCCCTTTATCCAATGAGTTCATTGCTAAACGAATGGATAAAGGAACTTCAGGTCAACCGTGAGCTTCGCTTATTTACCGCGAGATAAAGGCCGAGGACGATTAGCGCCCCAACGGTTGACATAATCAGTCCAGACGTTTGAAAATTGGGGTCACGCGGATCCGTTCCGAACACGGCGGATGAGATAAAGCCACCTACAACTGAACCGATCAATCCAAGCACTATCGTTATGATCCATCCCATGGGCTGATCTCCCGGCATGATGAATCTCGCCAACAAGCCTGCTACAAAACCAATAACAATCCACCACATAAATCCCAACATTGCACGATCTCCTCAAAAGTTGTAAAGGTACATTAGCCTCGACCACTCGGCCGTTTGAGCGTTCACAACAGATGTGTTGAAGTTAACACATGATCCTCGAACAGACTCAAATCACCCTGATCGCAAACGGTATGCCACGATCGCAATCGATCGAAAGGAAATGGAACAATGTGTTCACTTTACTTAGAACTGCACCTCTAATTGCGCTGAGATAATTGAGCTGAGAGCACGGTCAGGATTCGAGGGTAGATTGCAACGCCTTCTTTGAGTATCCATGTGCCACGCGGGTTGCGTTGAGGGCATGCAGATTGATCAAAAATCTTCCAGAGGCGTTGGCACTGCTTTTGGTGAGGGCAAGAGGTGTGAGGGCAAGAGGTGTGAGGATCGGGTCGATGCGAGGGTTGGCTGAGGAGTCGCTTTCGGCAAAAGCGACCTACGGTGGGAGTCGCTTTCGGCCAAACGATTGACGGTGGGAGTCGCTTTCGGCAAAAGCGACCTACGGGGCAGTAGTCTTAAGCTTGGTTCTCCAGTTTTCGTCGAAGAAATCTGCGTCTGCAACTTTGCCGGGGAAGCGTGAATCGGGTGCAGTCGTCACGTCGACTATCGCCCAGTCAGGTAGTTTCGGAATCTGTCGCGCATTGTTCAAGTAGTCGTATTCGCGATAGGTGAGACCGCTGTTGAGGACGACATAACGCTGTGGGTTAAGCGGATTGGGATAAATCAGCAAGGGCACATGCGCGTCGGCCGTAAACTTTCGGCCCGCGATCACAAGGCTATCTGCACTCCACTGCACGGGCAGGCTATCCGCGATCTTAGCCAATGTCGGATTGCTTTTCGGGTCTCCCCACAGCACCAAATGGTAATTCTCGATATCCTCCGGCTTGAGCTCCGCAGACGTTTTGACAATGGCGTCGCCTCGCATCTGCCGATGCCATTCTCGAACAGCCCGGTTGAACTCCGCCTCGACCCACCAATCCACTTTGGGATGATTTCCGGTAGCGGTCGGTTTGACAAACAAGAAGGCCCCCATAAACGCATCATCGATCGGTCCCTGGAGTCCGTGTTTTTTGCGAAGCTCACCCGATGGTACCTCGATGGGCGATACCTGTTTCCAAACGTTTCCCGTTTTTCGAATGCGAACACTCAATGACAAGTCGGATCGCTTGCGAACAATGCAGACAGGCGTATGCGCATCGGCAATCGCTCCATCCCTGACTCGGACCGTAAACTGCGCAGGTTCGTTCATGGCGTTGCCGCGGCCACTCAAGTCTGACGGCAGTTCCTGGAAGTCCAGATCCAAACTCAAGTCGTTGGCATTTTCGACATTCAAATCGATGTTTGAGTGTTGTATCCGTGCGGACACGGTTGCAGGAGTCCAATGTTCCTCCAACGCATTGATTGTGATCCAATGCGCTTTGTTGTATTTCAGGGTCGTTGTGGTGAAACTCAGAGTTGTAGGAGGGGTTGGGGATCGCATGCGGTCGATGTTTGCCAAACGCCGTTCGATTTCCACACGCGCGGTGGGATCGACTTTATGTGCTGTTTTTGGCGCGACGATATGAGTCAACTCGAATCGTTCCCATTCAGGCAGGTTCCAACACGCTTGCGCCATCACATCGGCGGCTTGTTTCTGTTTGTCGATTTCGCCGCTATAGGCTACCGTGGGCAGCATTCGCAAGTTGCGAGCCCATACGGGGCAATCGTACCATTGCCAAAGTTTTTTTTCGTACCACGTTGGCTTGAGCTCTTCGGACTGGAAGACGTTGAGGAACAATGGGGTCTCAGAAAATCCAGCGCCCGGATTGGCTGCAAACCATTTATCTGGATAGTGAACTGCCAGATGCCAAGCGGCCGCGCCCCCCATTGAAAAGCCACGAATCGCAATCCGTTTAGGGTCGATCGGGTACTCCTTGAGCGCGTGCTCGAGAACTTCCAACGTGTCGACTTCGCCGGCCAGTTTGTTCGCGTTGCAATAGCGACCGAATGGATGGATCATGAAAACGCCCGGTTCGGGCATGGGATCTGGATTGGTCATTCGCGTTGCGAGGAACTGCAGTTCGAGTCCTTTTTCGCTGCGTCCGCGGCACCAGATATCAGCGCGGTGTGTTTGGTTTACCGATTCGGCCCGAACGGTTCCATACGGCTGTACGATTCCATACGGCTGTACGGTTCCGTCGAGTTTGGACCGGAAGCCGCGAACGATCAATCGCGATGGCCCGTCCAGACGCGTCCATGAGGGTGTTTGAACAAACGTTGATGACGTGGCTTTTGGGATGGGGTTGGATGGTAAGTTGGATGGGATTGCGTCGAGCAATTCGGAAGCGCGTTGTTTTCCGACGGCCAGCACTTGTTTGGCGCGCTCAGGATCTTTCGGTTCAAAGAATCCATCTTCGTTGAGGGCCAGCGAAACCGCTCTCGAAAAAATTTCGACATCCGGAAGGTAGCGTTGAACGTAATCGCTCTTGGACTTTCGAAGTTTATCGACATCGGCCTGCAGCAGTTGAAGATCTTTATCGAGACTGGCCCGAACGTCTGGATCGATGGCGATTCCAGGAGGTGGGATGGGACGGACGTTGGACGCTTGGTTGTCTGCAGGTCCATCGGCCGCTCGGGTGACACGATCGAGCATCGTGGGCACAGCCATCTGCATCGAGACCGCGATAAGGACAAGGGGGGCCAACCGGGGTCGGTAAAGGGAACAAGATGGGAGCGATATCATGGTGAGGAATCCATTACAAAAAGGGAAGTTCGCGGCGGCTCACCCGCGGAATATCTAGCCTGCTGATTCTCGCAGAAAAGCGCACACCGCGGTGAAGCCGTGCGTCAAGTTTCGATTCGCGAGCGGTGCAAACTCGCCCGCCGCGAAAATCCCTGACAGTGGCAGTCCAGGAAATGCTTTGTCGATGGCGAGCACATCATGGTTGGGTTGAGCAAACATCCGACAGCCTCGTCCATTGCAACTGAAGAGCAGTCCAGCTTTATTGTTGGCACCATTCTTTCGAGTCCGGTCCAACAGGTTATTCAAATCGGCGTCGGCTCCTTGCGCATCGCGAACATGAAATCGAACCGTCTGTCCCACTTGAAAGCGATCGGTTACGACAATTCCGTTGGACTCCGTATCTACGCCTTGCACATTGCGAATCAAAAAGTCCCCGTGCGAGAAGGTGGCACTATATTCGGTGATCGCTCGACCGATCAGGAGTGCATCGATCGCCATATCGCGTTCGTGGCTTGGCAATCGTTGAAACATGTCGCGAAGCATGGGGAGCGCTGGCTTTCCTCCGAGCCCGAGGATGGTATTCCCATCGAGCGACGTGATGATCATCGGATCGCCGATCGGCCTGCACCCTTGGCTGACAATGGTCTGCCAGTGCAATTCGGGGGGTAAGACCAGACCGACGGCCCCTCGGTGGAGCACTTGATCTCCGCAAAAGAGCAAGCTTCCTGATTCCCAGTTTTGGCTGCTGCAATATCCACCCAGGATAGGGACGACGTCTGCGCCTCGAGAGGGTTCTAAGGCATCGATGAGCATATCGACAGAAAAACTCAGTGGGCATGCGGCGACAAGCATCCCATTGCACCGATGGGCTTGCTCCAACAGCTCATCGGTGAATCCGACGACCGTGGGGCCATCTGGAGTTTGCAGGCACTCCAGTGGAAACATTGTAGGAGGCTTGGAGAGTTCGCCGATGAGCAGAATGCTTGCAGCGGTTTGCCCCTCGACTTCGCGTCCTCGACCGATCACGCTTTCGGCGGAGCAACCAAACAAAGGGACGGCCGGTGCAAGCTCGTTCATTGCATCGCGGATGGAGTCCGCGCTATCCACGAGCGCTTGGCCGCTCACAAAAAGAAAAGCGCATGAGACGGGGCTTCTCAAGTGGTCCGATGCGTTGCGAAAGGCGTTGCGAACTGCGATGCGAATCGAGGCGTGCTCGGCGATACCGGAGCTGGCAATCATCCCGCTATGCTCCTTGAACGATCAAGGCGAGGTCCCGATCCATCTGGCCTCGAGTCACAACCGCATCCGCCCCGGCTTCTTGTGCCAACGTCAGCCGCTGGACATCGACGTGCGGCCCGTAAGCCAAAATCTTGCACTTAGAAAAGGATTGGCGAATCAGCGGAATGTCTTGCATCAAATCGACCGAGTTCAACGTCAGATCGATCAGGACCAGCGAAACGGCATCCTGATCTTGAACGCGTTCGACCAGTTTCGAGGCGGAGCGTTCAACGAGACAGGTTTTTCCTGCAGCCCGGGCGGTGGAGCTAATACGCGATTGAAACATCAAGTCGCTTGACAATAAAAGAATCACTAAACAGCTCCTGGTCCGCGTTGGCCATCATCGATCGTGATGGCCTCCAAAGTTGGTAAAACAAAGATCTTTCCGTCGCCAATGCATCCCTCGGTCCCGGTGCGGGCGATGGATGCAATGGTGTCGATGGCCCGCTCGAGGAAGTCGTCGTTCACACAAATCTCCAGGGTGACTTTGCGGAGCAAGTTCACACGGTACTCAACCCCGCGGTAGTTTGCGGACTGCCCTTTTTGGCGTCCGTATCCTTGGGCTTCGACGACGGTCAAACGCTGAACGCCTGCATGGTTCAACGCTTCGCGAACCGCTTGCAGTTTGTTGGGTTGTATCACCGCAAATAGCATTTTCATGATTTCGGTGGCCCGCGTTTGTGAAAAATTCCTTCAGGACAATCCCGAGCAGACTTCCATAGGCTTGCATGCTCAATGGGCTTGAGCAGCATCGTAACTAGAAACCACCAGTTTGTCATGCTCGCCGATCGCAGCTTCTGCAAACGCCTCGTCGGTTTCCCATATGCGGACTCGTTGGGCGATCCCGCCGGTTCCGTTCAAGATCATAGGGCATACTTCTTCGAGCAAGTATTTGGCCATGTTTTCTGCGGTCGGATTGTAGGGCATGACGAAAAGACGGCAGGGTTTGACCATCTTGAGAGCGTTGATCGCGTTGTCGTCTTGATCGCAAACCAGAAAACTGTGATCCCAATTTTCGTCGATCCAACCTTTGCATTTTGCTTTCAGTTCGGCGAAGTCCATGACTCGCCCGACGGAATCCTGCGTATCGCCGGTGACAAAAAAATCTGCGACGTAGTTGTGCCCGTGAAAATGCTCGCACTTTCCACCGTGATTGAACAGTCGATGGCCGGCACAGAATTTAATGCGACGCATGATAGTGAGACTCATAGATTTAGATCCGCTTTCGATATTCACTGGAGTTTGGGGTTGTTTCGATGACGATCGGCGTCCCGGAGGGTCTTTTTTTCGAAGTTTTCTTGGATGGCTTGAGTCAAATCGACCCCGGTTTGGTTTGCCAAGCAGACCAGTACGAACAGAACGTCTGCCATCTCGTCTTGTAGACTATACGTAGCATCCGATTTTTTGAAACTTTGATCACCATAGGTTCGTGCGATAATTCTTGAAAGCTCGCCGACCTCTTCGACGAGCATGGCGAGATTGGTCAGTTCGGAAAAGTAGCGAACTCCGAACCCTTTTATCCAACTGTCCACCTTGGTTTGCAAATCGCGTAAGGTCAGCTCTGGCGGAACATTAGACGAAGCTTCGGATTCGATCATCGCTGTGATTTGCCTGTAAAATCTACTTGAACGGTCATACAAGTCGCAGAAAACACAAATTCTAGCAAATGACGTTCCAATATCGCAATTTATTCCCACGTCAAGTCTGCACTTACGGGAGGACAGGTGATACAGTAGAGAGTCGAACGGGCCAAAGCGGCTCGTCCTCGTCAGTGCCAAAACCACCAAGCCAAGTGCAATTTTGCGTTGGCCTGCGTTCGCCCAGTCAACTGTTTTAACGGATTCCACCATTATGCGTCTGTCGTTCGGACTTGAAGCACGTCAGATTCAGACCCAAAAACTGGCCCCTCGGATGATCCAGTCGATGGAGATCCTGCAGCTACCGATTTTAGCGCTGCAGGAACGCATCGAACAGGAGATGAACGAGAACCCGATGCTCGAGGTTGAGGAGCGAGATGAAACGCTTCCCGATGAAGAACCCCTCGATGAAGATAGTCCGACCGCATCTCGTACCGAAGACGAAAAAGAGCTGATCGTCAAGGACAATCAGTCCAACGCCGAAGACTTCGAGCGGTTGGCCAATATGGACAACGACATGCCCGATACGTTCGACGATTTCCGTCGTTCGAGCAGTCGTATTTCGGAGGATGGCGATCGGGCTCATGATTTAATGGCCAATGCGGCCGAGCGGCCCGAGTCGCTCAATGACTACCTGCTGCATCAGCTTGCAGAGATGGACATCGACGATGACATCGAGCGCATTGCAGAGCGGATCATTTCGTGTTTGGACGCACGCGATGGGGGCTATCTCAAAACATCCTTGGCCGACATTTTGCCTCCGGATCACAAGCCGTCTGATTTGGTGTTGGCAGAGAAAGCTTTGTTGATCGTGCAGTCGCTCGAACCGGCCGGAGTGGGAGCTCGCAATCTCCGAGAGTGTTTGCTCAATCAGTTGCGACCTGAGATGCGATTGGTAGAGGAAATGCGAACACTCATATCTCAGCATCTGGATGACTTGGCCGAGAACCGATTGCCGGTAATCCAAAAAAAGACGGGATATTCGATCGAGCTGATCAAAGAGATTCGGGAGCAGATGCATCAGTTCAACCCAAAACCCGGAGCTGCCTTCATGGAAGTGCACGTGCCGCTGGTGACTCCCGACGTCATTGTCGAGTCCAATGAAAAAGG
>JANODW010000078.1:0-4327 GCA_031412875.1 Pirellula sp.
GCCTCAGCCCGTTGAAACGAAGGCGCCACTTTCCTGCTATGCCCCTCACGCTCTGCCAAGATACACCTCGATGGCGTCGGATCAGGTGACTTCGTCACGTTTAGGCCAGTGCCAGGCTGAAACATACCAGCCGTAGTTTGCGACCTTTGTCCCGAACGAACAAACGGACGGGACAATGGTCCCATCCTACGGTAGTGATGTCGCACCACGCGTTGAGCTCGGCGGCCTATTGGCAATGCCAGCCGCAGCCGCACTCGATGAAATTTGGACTCGCTACCAAGCAGCGAACAACACATGAACAAGCCCCGAAAAGTCTCACTTCCACTAGCAAGTTCCTGAGCCTCGTGAGGCAGCATCCAACGGAAGTCGTCGGCATCCGGCTTGATCCCATAGGTTGGCTTCCCGCAAAAACATGTGAAAATTCCATGCAGGGATGCGGAAATCCTCCTTGTGCGACGCCCCAACAAAGGCAATCATGTTTCCTTTGACCCGTGGCTAGGGTTAGCCTCAAGCCCAAAAAAAGGCAGGATTGTTTCTTGGGAAAGCGATTTGTCCCCCCTTTCCCCTTTGAGTCGTTCCTCACCCATTCAAGCTAAGAATGCAATGGCGGCCAAATCCTGATGGAAACAATAGGCAGTGAAAATGGGACCCAAGGATCCCGCAACATGGCAAGATTCGATCGAGCGACGAAGTTCCTCCGTTTGGTATTCGCATTCTCACTCGCCCTGGCCGTGTTTCAATCGAACGCACTTTGGGGGGAAGAGCCGCTCGACAAATTTCTGAACGACCATTGTGCCGCTTGCCATCAAGAAAATGTGGTCGAATCGCAATTCGATATCACTAAGTTGAGCTGGCGGCCTGAGGCATCCAGTGTCAGTGATTTGACCCGTATTTATCAGCGTGTAGAAGCTGGCGAGATGCCACCCAAGGGTGAAGTACATCCCGAAGAGGCTGACCGCAAACAGTTCCTTGCAAAGCTTTCGAGCAAAATGATCGAGCTCGATCAGCAACGTATCGCACGTGACGGCCGAGCTGTCAATCGCAGACTCAACCGTTACGAGTACGAAAACAGTCTACGAAACTTGCTGAATCTGCCATGGCTTCAGATCCGAGAGACCTTGCCAGAGGATGGTGAACTGCATCGTTACAACAAAGTTGGTGAAGCGTTAGATGTTTCGCACGTGCACCTTTCGCGATACATGAACGCGGCAGAAAACTCGATTCGACAGGCTATTGGTCTGCGGCTTGATCGCCCCACCCGTTCGAAAAAGCGATACTATGCACGAGACGAGTTTTCACTGGTCGGTAATTTCTTGCCTCGTGAAAATGGGACGCTACCAGACCGTCTATCGTTTCCTGTCTTGGACTCGCACGCTCAGCCGGACGTTCGTTCAGGCGAAGCCCCAAAGTCCTCGCCGGAAACTCGAGAACGAGAAGCGGTAGGTCGAGTATCGAGCATATTCAGTGATGCAGGTGGATACAGTTGGGGGCAATTTCGAGTACCTGCATCCGGCAAGTACCGAATTCGATTCAAGGGATATTCGATCTGGGTCAGCGGGGGAGGCATGGGGCGTTGGTTCTACGAAGGGTTCGGTGATCAAAAAGCTCCCGTGTTCCATATGCCGTTGTGGCATCGCCCAAATGCGGATGAAGTTTGGCCCGGAAGACGGTCCGAGCCAATTGGCGTGTACGCCCAAAGTTCGGGAAAGAGTCGAGCTCTTGGAATGTTCGATTTCGGTGTGGAGCCGACTGAATGTGAAATAGAAACCTCGTTGGTAGCCAATGAAGTAGTGCAAACCGATGGCACGCGGTTGTTTCGAACGAGAGTCAACGGGACCGATGAGCAATATGTGAACCCTCTCGCAACCCAAGCCGGCATGCCCGGCTACGCCATCCAGTGGATGGAAGTGGACGGACCCATGGATGACGAATCGACCGACTCAGGATATCGCCTGATGTTCGGCGACTTGCCTCTAAAACGACTCCCTGCGACTGCGACTGGCGGTCTCGTACTCCGACTGCCGGCTCCACCGCCTGAATTCGGATCAGCACCCCCAGCCAACGGTGCACGACCCACAACCGGACCACCGTTGAGGCGTGGCTTTGGTGGACCGAGGCTCGTGGACGTCAAGGTAGAAGTTGAAACCACTCAACCCAGGATTGACGCCGATCGGCTACTCAGATCATTCATGCAGCGAGCCTATGATAGAACGGTCGAGGAGCCACACGTTCATCGCTTTCTGAAGTTGTTTGACGACGAGTACAGCAAAGGGGTCGGATTTGCCAACGCAATGGTCACCGTTTATTCCGCTGTGCTCGTTTCTCCTGGCTACTTCTACCTGGACTATTCGCTGGGCAAGCTGGATCAACACTCTTTGGCGAGCCGATTAAGCCTGTTTCTTTGGAACTCAAAGCCAGACGCTGAGTTGCGGAGAATAGCCGATGATGGGCGGCTTCTCGATCCGGGAGTTTTGAAAAGCCAAGTCGATCGGTTGCTCGACGCTCCAGCGTCTCGCCGATTCGTGGATGCCTTCACCGATTACTGGTTGGATCTGCGCAAGATCGATGAAACGTCGCCATCCACCACGTTGTACAGTGACTATGAATTGGATGAGCCGCTCAAGGCCGCGGCGCTTGAAGAGACGAGACTTTACGTTGCGAGGATGTTTCAGGAGAACTTGCCAGCGCGGGTTATCGTCGATTCCGATTTCAGTTTTCTCAACGAGCGGCTTGCAATGCACTACGACATTCCGAATGTCACGGGTTCAGAGATGCGATTGGTGAAATTACCAGCGAACAGCATCCGCGGCGGCCTGATGACCCAAGCAATGGTTTTGAAGGTCACTGCGAATGGCACCACCACTTCACCGGTCATTCGCGGCAATTGGATTGCTGAGCGAGTGCTGGGAATTCGAGTCGCTCCACCACCCTCGGTCCCTGCGGTTGAACCGGATATTCGGGGAGCAGTGACGATTCGCCAGCAACTTGAGCTTCATCGGAATGACGCAAGTTGCGCAGCTTGTCATGCGAAAATTGACCCGCCTGGATTGGCGCTCGAAGCGTTTGATGTCATGGGAGGTTTTCGAGAACGGTACCGTGCGGTGGACGAAAATCAGTCGCCGGCAAAAGGGTTTGGACTAAATGGTCAAGCGTTTGCTTTTCACTACGCGCTTCCTATTGACACCGCGGGTACGATGCCCGACGGCAAACCATTCAAAGACATTCGAGAGCTTAAGTCCTTAATTCTTAGGGATGAAAAGGTAGTTGCCAAAAACCTAGTTGGCCAGCTACTCATTTACGCAACAGGAACACCTATCACCGTATCCGATAGCGAGCACGTGAATTCGATTCTCCAACAAGCGGAACACGACCGTTATGGCGCGAGGAGCGTTATTCACGCAATCGTTGAGAACGACCTGTTTCTGAAAAAGTAATGGACTGAGATCAATTTTGGGCAATTTTTGCCAGGAAGAAGATTGAGACGGAAAATGGCATCGAGCACGACGTTTTCGAAATCCATAGACAGGCGAACTTTATTGCGGTCTGCTGGTGTCTGTTTGGGGCTGCCCTGCATGGAATCGTTGAGGGTTTCAGGGGCAAGCGAAAACCCAGTCGATGGTGCTGGTAATCGACCTCGTCGCTTTTTCGGTATATGCAACAATCTAGGGCTGCTACCCGACGATTTTTTTCCCAAGCAGTCCGGTCGCGATTATGAGCTTTCGCCCTATTTGCGTGTCTTGGAACAACACCGCCATGACTTCACCGTTTTTAGCGGAGTATCCCATCCCAATGTCGATGGTGGCCATCCTTCGGATATCAGCTTCTTAACCGCCGCTCCGCACCCGGCGAGTAGCTCGTTTCGCAATACTATTTCGCTAGATCAGTACATCGCGGAACAGGTTGGGCATCAAACTCGATTCCCTTCATTAACGCTCGCTGTGAACTCAGGCTCGCGCAGCCTATCTTGGACCGGCTCAGGGGTGGCAATCCCTCCCGAAGAAAGCGCAGCAGACTTGTTTAAACAATTGTTTATGCAAGGGACGGCATCGGAGATAGAAATGCAGGTCAACAAGCTCAACACCGGTCGCAGTATCCTTGACACCGTTGCAGACCAGGCAAGCGACTTGTCGCGGCGTTCTAGTGTTCGCGATCGTCAACAATTGGATCAGTATTTTTCGAGTGTTCGCGACCTCGAGTCTCGGCTTTTGGCTTCACGAGAATGGGAACGCAAACCAAAACCGACCGTTGATGCGAAACCTCCCACCGATCCAAGTGGTCCTGCACAATACATCGTCAAGATTCGACTCATGTATAAAATGGTCAAACT
>JANODW010000079.1:0-4887 GCA_031412875.1 Pirellula sp.
TTGCAACTGGTTGCACTCGGGGTCCTGCTGGCATCGAGTTGTGTTGTCGCGCTCGTGCAGCCCGCTTGGACGTTGCACTGGGCGAGCCGCTTCTTTGCGTTGTCGAATGTGCCTTGGCCTCGCGCTACCGAGCTTGGGGTCGACGGGATCGAGATGGACGTGCCAACCTTTACGGGGCGCAATACCCGGCAACGCTATCTGGTTCCCTTTCGAGACGGGGTCGCATCGGTTCCCAAAGGTCAAGCGTGTCAGCTAAAGACGTTTGCGAAACTTACAGGGAAGATCGTTCCCGAGGTGTGCACCGTTTATTACCGAGACACTGCCGGCAATCGGGGCAGAGCCAACATGCGCCGCGTGACTTTAGACAAACAGCAACAGTCCTTTGCTCTGGACGGACCTCCCTTTGAATCGATCAATGAGTCGCTATGGTTCAGCGTCATTGGCGGCGATGCACGCATTTCCGACTTGCAGCTCAAGAGCGTTGAGTCCCCAATCGTTACCCAATTGCAAATCGCGGTGACTTACCCGGACTACCTCCAACGGTCAACGAAGACGACTTGGGGCAAAGAAACGCTCGCTTATCGGACCGGCATGCGACTGCCACAAGGAAGCCAGATCGAACTTCGGATGCAAGCCAATACACCCATCGAACGGTGTGACTATTTGATCGTCCGTTCAGGAGAGGCCGCAGAAAAAGCGTCGCTTCCAGAGCAAACGGTCGCGGTCCCCGACAAGCGGTCCACTTTTCAAATCCCGTTGGGTAACTTGGATGGCAACCTGCTAGTGGAGATGCGACTCTGGGACACCGAAGGCATCTGCTCAAGTCGGGTGCAACAATATGTTATTGCCGCTATCAATGACCAACCACCTCAAGTCGACTTGGTACTGCAAGGGATTGGGACTTCGATCACCGAAGATGCCCAGTTGCCCGTCGCGGCAAAAATCAGGGACGACTACGACATCAAGGGCGCATGGATCGAAACGGCGCTCGACTCGAACCCGTTGCTCAAGACGCCGGTGGAAGTGGAATTGGACGGCAAGTCGGCAAGCCGATTGGACCTCAAGGCGATGCGCGACGAAGGAAAATTGGCTGCAAAAATCGGTTCCACGATCGCGGTTACGTTGGCAGCCGAGGATTATCTCGATCTTCGAGACGAACCGCATATCGGTCGCGCTAGCCCCATCCAGCTCAACGTCGTTTCCGCCGATGCCTTGCTCATCCTATTGGACCGACGCGAACTGGCCATGAAAGCTCGCCTGAAACTGATCGTGGAGGAATTGACGCAAATGCAAGACTTACTCGCCAACATGTTGCGAGCCTCCAACGC
The DNA here is from genome assembly GCA_031412875.1 of Pirellula sp. Lineage (GTDB taxonomy): Bacteria > Planctomycetota > Planctomycetia > Pirellulales > Pirellulaceae > JBKCUI01. Next base: position 1,329 of record JANODW010000079.1, read on the forward strand.
AGCAACGAGCCAAGCAAAAGAGACCAATGGCACTGACTCGGCAAATCCCACCGAAGCCGCCACTCCTACCGAACCGGAGGAAGACTCCCCAGAGAGACTCGCGAGAATCCAGTTGCTTCGAGCCCAACAAGCCGAAACGCAGTTGAGCAAGTCGGAAAGTGAACTCCGCGGTGTCGAACGCGAAATCAATCAAATCAATCAGGAGCTGATCAACAATCGCATCGACAGCGTCGATCGCCGAACCCGACTCGAAGACAAGATTCGCAACCCATTGCTCAAGGTGCTCAACGAATCTTGGCCTCCATTGGCCACCGACGTTCGCGCGATTGAAAAAGGATTGTCGCGAACGTCAAGTGCGGGCGCCGACGTCCCCAAGCTGCTTTTGAGCTCTATCGAAAAAAGCGGGCAAACCATCGTCGCATTGAATGCCATTCTTGAGGACATGATCAAGATCCTGGAATTCAATGAGCTCAAAGAAGCCATCAATGGGATGCTCGAAGATCAGGGTAAGATTTTGGAAAAGACCAAACAAGAACAGAAAAAACAAGTGTTGGATTTGCTCAAATGAAGACTCGAATCGCTTTCCGTATCTCGGCAGCTCGTGCGCTGTTTATCCTGACGTTGATCCTTTCGTTCTCGATGGCTGATCCGTCTTCAGGGACAGCTCAAGAAAAAAAATCGACCCCTGAGAGTGTCAAAGAACTCGAGCTGCAACAGAAACAACTGGCCCAACGGTTTGGAAAGCTAGAGGAACTCTTCATTCGCATGAGCGAATTGGAAGCTGCCAATAACCCAACCCGTGCTGGGTTGCTGATGCAAGCAGCCAAGATGAGCAAGCAACTCGCGACCCTTCAGCGGCTGAGTGTCGCTGGTGACCTTCTTTCTCAAGGTCAATTCACCCGCGCCATCCAAGAGCAAGTGAGCAGCCAGGAAAACTTGAAAAAGCTTTTGGAACTTTTGCAGAGTGAGAACAGGTCCACGCGATTGCGGGATGAACGGACTCGATTGCAAGAGATCCAGCAGGAGATTCGACGCTTGGAACAGATCCAACGCGGACAAACGGCCCGCACCGAGTCCGGTCAGGATTTAAAGCAAGCTGCCGGCGATCAAAAGGACATCAAGGATCAACTGGACAAGGTTGCTTCGGAACTCAAGGGACAAGAAACCGGCAAAGAGGATACGAACAAAGACGGGCAACCTAAAGACGGGCAACCAAAGGACGGGCAACCTAAAGACGGGCAACCTAAAGACGGGCAACCAAAAGACGGGCAACCTAAGGACGGCTCGAAGCAAGACGCACAAGATAGTGAATCGAAAGAGTCTGAATCCGATGGTTCCTCGCAGCAGCCGAGCGGATCCTCCAAGAAAAAAGAACCGCAGAAACCGGAATCCAAGGAGGAGAAGGCAAAAAAGCGAGTCGAGTCCGCTCGCAAGCGGATGCAGAACGCACAGGACAAATTAGAGGAAAAGAACCGCGATGAGGCCGTGGAAGAGCAGCGCGAGGCAGAGCGAGAGCTGCGAGAAGCGATCGACGAGTTGGAGCGTATCCTTCGCCAGTTGCGAGAGGAGGAGATCGAACGTTCCTTGGTAGACGTCGAGACCAGGCTTCGCAAGATGTTGGATTTGCAGCGAGCGGTGCGCGAGCAGACCGAACGGCTTGGCAGCATGACAGGCGATGCAAGGGATCTGACGTTGGAGATCCAGGCTAACAAGCTCTCCATCGAGCAATCCAAAATTGTAATGGAGGGTCAACGCGCATTGTTATTGTTGCAAGACGAAGGTTCTAGCACAGCGTTTCCCGAGGCCTTGGAGCAGGTCAACGCAGATGCTCAATCGGTTAGCAAGAAGCTTTCTGAGGGGAATGTTTCGACCCTCACACTGACCATTGAGGACGAGATCATCGGTGCCCTTGGAGAGATGCTGGATTCGCTCAAGCAGGTGCAGAAAAAACGCGAAGACAAGAAAAAGCAACAACAGGACCAACAGCAACAGCAGTCGAGCAACCCGCAAGACGAACCCTTGGTAGACTCGATCGCCGAACTCAAGCTGCTCAAGACATTGCAATTGCGAATCAATCGCAGGACGCAATCGTTAGCCAAGCAGACAAACAACCAGGAGGATATCGTTGGCCAAGTTGGCGATCCTGGATTGATGGGAGAGCTTGAGGATTTAGCGGAACGTCAGCAAAAGATTCACGAGGTGACTCGCGATATCCTGCTAAAAGCGGCCAAGGATTGACGTTGGTTTTAGTTGCGACGTATGGTCGCTGCTTTCTGCGAAAGCAAATCTGCATCAGCTTGCTAACTCTTCGATCTCTTGTTTGGTCGGTTGCGACAGGATCACCCAAACGGTTGCCGCCACGACCAGCAGCATACCGACGATGCTGCCCAGCGTCGGTACACGCTGTTCCATAAACCATTTGAACAATGCCGCGACTACGACTTGAGATAACCCCACCACGCTGATGCGCGCCGGTGAACCTGTTGAAAACGCTTTCGTTAAGCATAACTGCCCTACCGTCGCCGCCACCCCGACTCCCACAATGCGAACAATGCTCGCCGTATCCGTCGGGATCGTCGGAGCCGAAACGGGGACGACCAACCAAACCCCTAAACTGCACGTCGTTGCTACCGCTGAGAAATGAGTGACGACGGAGCGTGTGTCGATGTGCTTCACGCGATGCAAGTTGATCAGAGCCACACCGCTTAGCATGCCCGCCATGATCGCCATCGGAATCGCCGTCTGGGGGTCAGAGAAGTCGCTTGGACTCACTGCGGTCAGCATGCTGCTGGAATAGACCAGCCACATGCCTATACAACTAATCGCTAAGGCGATCCATGTTTTTGAAGACGGTAGGATTCCCAACAGCGGCCACGATAGAACGGCGACCCAAAGCGGGTACATATTGGTCAACGCCAGTACAATTTCAACATCGTAGTGCGTGATCGCGTAGAAACCGCAAATCATGCTGGCCCATCCCGAGAGCGACCGGATCCATAAGCTCATCGGCTTCAGAAAAACCAGCTTAGCACCCGCCGCAAGTGCCAACGCCAAAGCTAGTACTGTCGCTACACCTGATCGAACCAATGTTATCCATGGGTAGCTGAACTGCTCTTTGAGCGATTCTGCCAATAAAGCCATAATCGCAAAGAAAATTGAGCCAACCAACATCCAAAAATAAGCCAAATACGTCTCCCCGAGGTTATTCTATTTCATTCCTTGGCAGACATAAGCTACTGAAGCGGGAGCTTATGGTAAATGTCCCGTTCCCTTTTCTTTTTTTCTCAAGCATTAAATCTACCCATTAAACCTACTCAGTCGGTGAAAGAAACATTTGGATGAAGTCAGCAATCACACTTTCTCTCGTCGAAGAAGCGCGAGGGGGGCCTTTTGTTTTTTGGGGAGATGCCAAAGCGGCAATTTCGGACGCGCATCGTTTGGGATTCGATGCGCTGGAAATCTTCCCACCCGATGCCGATACATTGCGTCATCTCTTCTTGGCAAAAAAGCTTAGTGACAATGGCCTTGTTGCCGCCGCGGTCGGGACCGGCGCTGGATG
>JANODW010000080.1:0-5576 GCA_031412875.1 Pirellula sp.
GCAGTACTTCATTCGCATCTCCAGGGCGGAAAACATACAAGCCCGGAATGGCTCGGCAGGCCGCCAAATGCTCTACAGGTTGGTGGGTCGGGCCGTCCTCTCCTAAACCAATCGAGTCGTGCGTTAAAACATAAAGGACCGGCAGATGCATGATGCTGCTCAACCGCATCGACGGACGCATGTAATCGGTAAAGACAAAGAACGTCGCCCCGTAAGCTCGCAATCCCGAAAGGCACATCCCATTCAATGCCGCAGCCATCCCGTGTTCACGAATGCCGAAGTGCATGTTGCGACTGCTGTAATGATTGGGCCCAAAATCCCCCTGCCCATCGAGCAACGTCATCGTCGAAGGGGCCAAGTCGGCAGATCCGCCCATCAAATTCGGGAAATTCGGGGCCAGCATGTTGAGCACTTTGCCGCTGCTAACGCGAGTCGCTAGTCCTTTGGCATCGGCCGGAAATGGCTTGAGACTACTGTCCCATCCGGCCGGCAATTTGCGATGGATGATGCACGCGACTTCGGCTCCCTCTTTAGGGAATTTGGCTTGATAATCCGCAAAGAGCTTATTCCAGGCCGCACTGGCTTTGCTGCCTCGCTCTCCTAGCGTGTCGGAAAAGTACTTGCGCACCGTTTCTGGAACGAAGAACTTTTCGCTCTCCTGCCAGCCGTAGGCTTTCTTGGTCAGTTTGATCTCGTCGTCACCCAACGGAGCGCCGTGCGCTCCGTGTGTATTGGCCTTATTAGGCGACCCAAATCCGATGACCGATTTGACGATGATCAAGGTCGGTTTGTCCTTCGTCGCTTTAAACGCATCGAACGCTTGTTGAAGCGACTCTAAGTTATTGGCATCGTCGACGTGGACCGTGTTCCATCCCAGCCCTTGAAATTTTTGCGACATGTTCTCGGTAAAGGCCAAGTCGGTGTGACCCTCGATCGTGATCCCGTTGTCGTCATAGATCCAGCAAAGGTTCGACAACTGCATATGCCCTGCCATCGATGCGGCTTCGGAGGAAACACCCTCCATCAAATCTCCGTCGCTGCAAAGGGCATAGACATCGTAGTCAAACAGGTCGAAGCCAGGCTTGTTGTACTTGGCCCCTAAATGCTTGCTCGCAATCGCCATCCCGACCGAGTTGCCAACCCCTTGGCCCAGCGGTCCTGTGGTCGTTTCAATGCCGGCAGCATACCCCAGCTCCGGGTGACCCGCGCACGGGCTATGCAACTGGCGAAAATTCTTAATGTTCTCCAGCGTGATCGATTCATTGTTGGTCACTTTCCCATGCGCATCCACACCTCGAATGCCAGCTAAATGAATCATCGAATAGAGCAGCATCGAAGCGTGTCCGCAGGACAATATGAATCGATCTCGATTGGCCCAATTCGGATCCTTGGGATCGTAACGCATCGCCTCGGTCCACAACTGAAACGTGACGGGAGCCAATGCCATCGGTGTACCCGGATGGCCACTGTTAGCCGCTTGCACGCCGTCCATACTGAGGGTTCGGATGGTGTCCACGGCCAGTTGGCGAAGCGTGTGAGTGGGTGCGTTCATCGGTGCGACTTTGAAAATAGTGTAGAAATCGGTTTCATTGGATACGTTTCGCAAGAGCTTTGCAGGCCGCGAAGATAACGATTTTCGCAGTATTTCGCAATCCATGGTAGTCGTCACGACTTGGGTTCCACGGATGAGGGAGACCACTGTCTCGCAGGACAGATTATAAATAAAGATCATTCTCAGCCGCGTTATCTAAAGCAAGCCCCCACCCGAAGGACAAAAGAAGGTAAATAGAATCCTATGCTAGCGCTCGGCAAGACTATTCCTCCCTCGATTCCTCCCTCGATGCGATTAGAAGATATCGACCCCACAATCGCATGGCAGGTTTGGGAAGCGTCCGCCGACGAGCCTTGGGACTATCGACGCGCTTCGCTCCTTTATCGACGTGCTTGTTTTAACGCGACGCAACAAGAGCTCCAAGCGAGCGTGTCGATGGACCCGATCGGTTCCGTCGAACGGTTGGTGCGTGAAGCCTCTCCCGCTTCGGACGACTCGGTCTCTTTCGAACGCGATTCGTCCGAACTCGCCCAATCCGTGCTCGCCAAGTCCGATGCCAAACAATTGGCCGCCTGGTGGCTTCATCGCATGCTCCATACACCTCGGCCACTGGTCGAAAAGATGACGCTTTTTTGGCATGGACATTTCGCTACCGGCGCGGAAAAAGTACTCGATGCGGAACTCATGTATTTCCAAAACAAACTCCTGCGAGAGAACTCTTTAGGCAGCTTCCGCAAATTGGTTCAAGGGATCGCAAAGGATCCTGCAATGCTTCTCTATCTGGATAGCGCGTCGAATCGAAAAGCCCATGCTAACGAAAACTTCGCTCGCGAATTGATGGAACTTTTTTGTTTAGGAGAAGGCAACTACACCGAAGGAGATGTCCAGCAACTCGCGAAGTGCTTTACGGGTTGGGAGATCCGCAGAAAGCAGTTTCGATTCAATCCTTACCAACACGATGCGTCCTCGAAAACACTGCTGGGTACACCTGGCCTCGAGTCGGGCGAGTCGGCCATCGAGTGCGTGTTGGCGAGCCCGCATATGCCGTTATTTATCGCAAAAAAATTGTTTTGTTTTTTCATCTCGGACGATAGTCATCCCTCACAGGCCCTGCTCGCACCGTTGGCAAAGCGATTTGTGGAAACGGACTATTCCATTCAAAGCGTCGTCGAAATGATACTCAAGAGCCGGTTGATGCTGAGCGGTTGGAGCATCGGCCGAAAAGTCCGCTCTCCGATCGAATTGGTCGTCGGTTGGATGCGAGCCATGCAGTGCACATCTAATCTCGGTTTTGTCGCCGACCGACTGCGAACGATCGGGCAATCGGTTTTCTTTCCTCCGAATGTCAAAGGCTGGGAAGGGGGCAGGAGCTGGATCAATTCGTCCACCCTCGCCGGGCGTGCAAACCTCATCTACGAACTGATCTATCATGAGAACACTCGCTTTGACGGTAAGACGCTGCCGCAATTTGCGAACAGGATGGGCTTGCAGGACCAGCGCGGCCTCGCCGTATGGTTTGCAAAGCACTTTTTGGTTTCCGAACCTTCCGAACTTGAGCATGAGCAACTTTCCAAGTCGCTCGAACTATCCAAGCCCGATCGCTGGCCATTGCAATCGTTAGCCGTGTTGGCCAGCTTACCTCGTATCCATTTATCATGACGAAACGATTCCTTCAAACCGCACTGCATTCCGCAGTGCATTGCAGCGGGCTGCTGATCGCCGGTTGTTTGAGCACCGCTTTCAGCACAGCGATCGCTCAACCACAGGAACCTTTGCCAAAGAGTTTTGCTTCAGAACTGCCGCGTACGCCTGGCAAGGAACCCAAGGAGGCGCTGGCTGCCATCCAGGTAAAAGACGGCTACCAACTGGAGTTGGCTGCCGCGGAACCGTTGGTGCGCGACCCGGTGGCCATCTCGTTTGACGAAAACGGCAGGATGTTCGTGGTCGAGATGTGCGACTATTCGGAGCAAGACAAAGAGTTCCTCGGGAACGTTCGAGTACTAGAAGATGTGGATAACGATGGGCGATATGAAAAGAGTACGCTCTTTGCCCACCATCTCTCTTGGCCGACAGGTGTTATTTGTTACGACGGCGGTGTGTTCATCGCCGCCGCACCCGATATTTGGTATTGCAAGGACACGGACGGCGATGGTCGCGCAGACATCCAAACCAAAGTCTTCACCGGATTTGGTCGGCAGAATGTTCAAGGGCTTTTGAACAGTTTTTGTTGGGGGCTCGACAATCGCATCTATTGCCAAACAAGCAGCTCGGGAGCCAAGCTCCTCACGCCGTCGATGCCCGATCGCAAAGAGCTCGTTTTGAATGGTCGCGATTTTTCATTTGACCCCATGACTCTCGAACTACGGCCGGAAAGCGGAGGCGGACAACACGGCATGTGCTTTGACGACTGGGGCCGTCGTTTTGCATGCCACAACAGCGATCATCTGCAGCTTCATGTGTACGCAGATCGGTATACGTCCTCCAATAGCATTGCTCCTATCCCGCCCGCCCGTCAAAGCATCGCAGCGGATGGGCCGCAAGCCTCCGTCTATCGCATTAGCCCAGTGGAACCCTGGCGCAACGTCCGCACTCGACTGCGTGTTACCAATCAAGCCACCGGTCCGATCGAAGGGGGAGGCAGAGCGTCCGGGTATTTCACCAGCGCTACCGGTATCACAATCTATCGTGGCAATGCGTTCCCATTGGACATGCGCGGTGTCGCGTTGGTCGGCGACGTCGGCAGCAACATCGTTCACCGAAAGAAACTTTCTGAAGCAGGCGTCTCGATGATCGGCGAACGGATCGACAAGGAATCCGAGTTTATCGCTTCGACCGATATCTGGTTCCGGCCGGTTCAGTTCGCCAATGCACCCGATGGAACGCTCTACATCGCCGACCTCTATCGCGAAGTGATCGAACATCCTAAATCGCTGCCCGAAGAGATCAAACAGCACTTGGACTTGACCAGCGGACGCGACCGTGGCCGCATCTATCGTGTTGTTCCAGCCCAATTCAAAAGACCACCGAATCCGCAACTGGCCAACATGTCGAATGCCGAGTTGGTTGCAACTTTGGAACATAGCAACGGATGGCACCGCGACACCGCGTCGCGTCTGCTTTACGAGCGACTTGTAGTTCATGGCGAAAAGGACGCCAAGGCAGGCGCAATCGTTCAACTGTCCAAACTGGTCGAATCCTCTCCTTCGGCGGTGGCAAGGCTTCATGCGTTGGGTGTTTTGCAGTGTGTCGGGGCAGGGCTGGGGGGGGCTTTGCGTTCCCTTGAGGACCCGCATCCTCGCGTGCGCGAATGGGCGATCCGCTGGTGCGAAGGCATCGATTTGAAAGAGGGCGATGCAAGAATGGCCAACCTAGCACAGAAGGTCTTTGCGCTAGGGAAGGACCCCGATCCCGCTGTGCGATTCCAATTGGGCCTATCGCTCAACCGATTTTCAATCAAGGCGCGCGATCAAGTTGCTGCAGCGATCCAAATCCTATCCAACGCCCAGAACGACAAGTGGCTCGTTGCGTCCGGGCTCAGCGCCATCGGCTCCAACGCCGTTCTCGCCCTCGAGTCGCTCGGGGCAGGGCAGGGGGCCGGCAGCGGCGGGCCGGGGGCCAGCGACGGGGTGCCAGGGCAGGGGGGCAATCCAAGCACAAGCAATCCGAGCGGGGCAGGGCAGGGGGGCGATCCTCGTTCGATGTGGCGATCGATCGCAAAGCTGGCTGGCCTGCAGGCCTCTGAAGTACAGCTCGATGCTCTGGACAAAAAGATCGGCACCTTCTCGGGCGAATTCAGGCGGCAACTGAGCATCGGGATTCTCGATGCAATGCAAGTTCGCTTTGCTGACACGACGGTTCGCACTCGCATGCTGGCCAAACTAACCACGCTGCCATCCGAACGCGCGGGTTTGCTCCTCGAGGCCCGATCGCGGTGCAAGGACCCAGATGCTTCGATCGAACAAAGGATTGAATCGATCGAGTTGCTGCGTTGGGAACTACGCGACGACGACATTGAAATGCTTGC
>JANODW010000081.1:0-12799 GCA_031412875.1 Pirellula sp.
GGACGGCTTGCGCCGTTCCGCTATTGTGGATTCTGAGAAGGCAAAGAATCTACTTTGTCTTGAATCGATCCGGTTTGATCATCAACTTGCCGAGATCATTCGCACCTTCTTTGAGTGTCAGCTTGACCGAGCCTTTGGTCCACTTTTCTTTTTTGCCCATGAAGTTGACCTCTTCGATCGACTTGTCTTGATTCTCGTGCCAGACCTTGAAGTCCAGTTCGACTCCTGCAGGTAGCTTTTCGATTTTGATTTTTCCGGTCGCGTCGCTGACTGCAACATAAGGGTGACCGGCGACGATCACATAGCCGCTCATCCATGGGTGAATGCTGCATTCCACTTTGGTCGGGCCGGGCTCTTCCACTTTGGTAGGCACTTCTTTGCTGCCGCCCACCGGGATCATCGGGTTGACTTCATCGTTCTTAAAGAAGCTAAACTTCGCGTTGTGTCCGGTTTGGTCGGAGTTCTTGACCAAAATACTTTGTCCGGCACGAATGAACATCACATGCGGCACGAACGCGCACTTCAGATTGTCCAGTTCCGGCTTGGTCTCTGGCAATTTTTGCAAATCGGGATGGAATTGTTTGGTCTCCAATTTGGTCTTCTTCGAATCGATCATAAAGACCACGTTCGCGATCCCTTTGGTGGCCGGATCGACGACCAAGTCCTCGGACATAATCTTGTTTTGCATGCAGATTTGGTCAGCTTTGACTTCGACTTCCTTGGCCTTCGGAATCTCTCCGTCCAAGACTACGGTCATTGTCAAATCGGCCCATTTTTGAGCGTGAGCACCGTTTGAAAGTCCAAAGCCGACGGCGGCCAACGATGCCGCAAAAAGACAAAAAGAATTCTTCATTGAGGGACAAACTCCACAGAATTGGAAGGTAGGCGAGGAGTCGGATGCCGAGCCAGCCCAGCAAAATTGGAAATCCGACTGGCTCAATCGTATACGTGATCCTCAAACTTTCAATCTCAACCTGTTTGGATTTGGTTTCACGCCGGCTGCCGGGCATTTTGGGACGCGATAGGTCGCGGGTGGCCGACTGCTCTGGCATTGGAGACGACAAAGTTGCTATTTAAGCAAAACGTCGGTTTCTGGCGGAGATTTATTCAAGCCCATGAAAACCACTCAAGTTCGAGACGAGCAAAGGGATTCGGAATGTATAAGCTTTTGTTGTGCTGGCGTTATTTAAAGACACGCTGGATCGCTTTGGCATCCATTGTTTCGGTCACGCTAGGGGTGGCGACGCTGATTGTGGTCAACAGTGTGATGGACGGGTTCACCTCCCAAATGCAAGATCGAATGCACGGGATTCTGAGCGACTTGGTGGTAGAAACGCGAGGGACCAATGGCATCTCGCAGCCCAACTATTACATCGATCGGATTCGGGAGCGAATTGGGGATTCGATCGAGGGGATCACGACGGTGGTGACTCTCCCAGCCATGATGACGTTCCACCACCATGGATCGTCTCATACTCAGCAGATCAACTTGATCGGGATCGATCAAAAGACGTACGCGTCGGTGAGCGACTTCAGCAAGTACCTTATCCATCCGGACAATCAAAAAGTGCTCGATTTCAACTTGAAGCAGTCCGGTTATGCGCCCGAACGCGAATCTTTGCAGCCATCGGGTTGGGAGCATCGAAGCCGAGTGGAGCAGCTTAAAAAGGAGCGGCTCAACGAAATGGAACGGCAACGCCAGCTCGAGGAAAAATACCATCAGATGCAAGAAAAAATCGCGATCGAACAGCGATCGCAACTCTCCAACCAGTTGAGTGAACAACCGACGGAGGCGACCAGCGAAACCGGTCCCGCATCGAGCGAAGACGATCGCAGCACGATGCAGTCGTTGCTAGCGGGCCCGCAGATTGCCGTAAACACTCCGAACGAAGGAGGTGGACGCGTGTTTGATCCGTCCAAAGAGCAACGAACCGGAATCGTACTCGGGATTGGTATCGGCAGCGTCCGAGGCCGCGATGCTGCAGGAAAAGTCAAAGACTATTTCTTCATTCGACCGGGCGATGATGTGAGCGTTGCATTCCCCAATGCAGGAACACCTCCGCGGGCCATCGACGAAATGTTTACGGTAGTGGATTTTTATGAAAGCAAGATGAGCGAATACGACGCGACCTTTGCCTTCGTGCCGATCGAATCGCTACAACGCGCTCGAGGTATGATCGATCCGATGTCAAAAGTCGGAGCCGTCACGTCGATTCAAATCAAATTAAAAAAGGGAGCGGACCTTGCGAAGGCGCGCGACACCTTGCGAGACGAGTTTCCTCCTACGGAATCGTATGTTCAAGTGAACTCATGGCGGGATACGCAGGGTCCACTGTTGGCGGCGGTCCAAATGGAGACGACGATCCTCAACGTCTTGCTATTCATGATTATCGCCGTGGCAGGGTTCGGCATCCTCGCGACATTCTTCATGATCGTCGTCGAGAAAACTCGGGACATTGGAGTGCTCAAGTCGTTGGGAGCACCTGGGACAGGCATCGCCTCGATATTCCTGGGGTACGGGGTGCTGCTGGGTTCGGTCGGTTCGGGGGCGGGCGTGATATGCGGCTTGCTCTTTGTATGGAAGATCAATGAGATTGCCCGCGTCCTGGAATGGTTTACGGGACGGGAAGTGTTTGATCCGACAGTCTATTACTTCGATTCTATTCCAACCATTATCCATCCGTTTACTATCGTCTGGGTCAGCATCGGCGCGGTTCTCATCGCGATCATGGCAAGCGTCTTGCCATCCCTTCGAGCGGCTCGTATGCATCCAGTAGAGGCACTGCGCTATGAATAGTCCGACATCGAAACCTCGCCCGACTGCGTCCAACACCAACGCAGCTCCGTATCGTGTGGTCCGACCCGATCGGGAACTCGATTCCATTGAGAACGCGATCGCCCATTCTCGGACTCCGGACAGCGCCCTGAGCAGAAACATCGTCCAAGCTGCGGGCGTGACGAAATCCTATCGCCGGAGCAAAACGGTTGTTCCGGTGCTCAAGGGAGTCGACTTCGTTGCGGAACGAGGCAAAATCACCGCTATTGTTGGGCAAAGCGGATCGGGCAAGAGCACGTTGTTGCACTTGCTAGGAACTTTGGACCGACCGGACACAGGCGAAATCCATTTTGATGGCCAGCGAACCGACAATTTACCCGCTCGCAAGCGCGATGCATTTCGCAACCAGCAGTTGGGGATGATTTTTCAGTTCTATCACCTGTTGCCGGAACTGACTCTGCTCGAAAACATCATCGCTCCGGCCATGATTGGGCAAAGCGTTTTCTCGTACTTTCGCAATCGGGCGTCGATCGTAAAGCGGGCCACGGAGCTGACCGACATGGTTGGCCTGTCGCATCGACATCATCACAAACCGTGCGAGCTATCGGGCGGCGAGATGCAGCGCACCGCCATTGCGCGTGCGTTGATCACGGACCCCAAGCTGTTGCTAGCAGATGAACCGACCGGGAATTTGGATCAAGAGTCCGGGCATTCGATTTTGCAATTGATGAGAGACCTGAATCGGGATACCGGTCTAACCATCGTGATGGTGACGCACGATGAGAACATCGCGCAGCAATGCGACGCGCTGGTACGGCTCAAAGGGGGCAAAGTAGAACGGCTTAAGTGAATTGGCAATCTTTGCCGATTGTAGCGATCAGACTAATGTTTCCGCTGCAGAAAGGCCGATTTGAGAACAACAGATTAAGCTCGAATTGGCCACATCAACTCTGGAGCCGACCGGATGTACGAATCATTTTTTGGATTTGTCAAAAGACCCTTCCTCGCCGCATCCACACTCGACCGCTATTTCCCCGCCTCAGGCATTGAACAAACCTTTCAAATCGCCTCGCGAGCCATCCAGCGGGCGGAAGGCCCGATCGCCATTTTCGGCGGAACCGGACTCGGGAAAACGATGTGCTGTTTGCGAATCGCGGACAGCTTTCGCCGGAATTTCGAGGTGGTGATGCTCTCAAGCGCTCAGTTGATTACCCGACGAGCGCTTTTGCAGAGCCTTCTTTTTGAATTGCGTATGCCCTACCGAGACATGAGCGAAGGGGAACTGCGCCTCACCCTCATGAGCCGACTCCAACCATCGACGGACAACCCGACCGACGGTTTGGTCTTGGTCATCGACGAAGCACAAACCATGTCGATGAAACTGCTCGACGAAATTCGCTTGCTCACCAACGTGGTACGCAATGGCGTCCCTCGCGTCCGATTGGTGCTTTGCGGCACCATGCGATTGGAGGACTGCCTGTCGCATCCGCACATGGACTCGCTCAATCAACGGCTTGCGGCTCGCTGTTACTTGACCCCGCTGAGCAGCCAAGAGACCAGCCAATACGTAATTCATAAAATCGAACTCAGCGGGGTCGAAGGCTCCTCGGTGATGACTCGCGACGCACTCGATGCGATCTATCGTGGCTCCGACGGGATTCCGCGTTTGATCGATCAGTTGGCAGACCAATCGTTGCTTCTCGCTTGCCATGATCGCGAACGGCCGGTCTCGGCCGCCATGGTAGGCAGAGCGTGGTGCATGCTCCAACAGCTTCCTAATCCCTGGAGCGAACCGGAGTCGATCGCCAAGGCCTCACCGCTTTCCATCGCAAATGCAACAAGCAGTATCGCAAACGGCTCGCAACCTCCCACGACGCCCAACCCGATCGCTTACGCTGCTAAAAGCGATGCCCAAACCAATTCGGCCTCAGCTAGTGCGTTCCCCTCGAACACCACCACCACAACAATGACAACCACTCCCGCGCCCTCGGCAATACCGAGCCCGGTGATCATGCAGCCGACAATACAGCCGTCAATGCCGTCGGGGACGGTCTCTGCCTCAGGCTTTCAAGAATTCATGAAGGGCTCGGCGGGATACGAGACCAGGACGACATCGACCTCCAATATCGAATTCGGCGAGCTGGGCGATGAGTTCCTCGATGAGACAGAGTCGGGTCAGTATGATCATATCGGTCCCTCCGCTCCGATCGAACGCCAATTGCCCATTGCAAGCGACTTCGAAGAACCGGTCCAAGTTTCGAATGCCCCCTCGGCGAAAAGCAAAAACATGCTGGACGTTTTTTCGGGAGACTTCGACGAAGAGTTTTCAATTCCTGTGCAGTCTTCGGATAGTTATCAAGCCTATTCCGGGGCATCGTATGGCAATTTGAACTACGACATTTCAAACTTTGCTACCGCGAATCGCAACCCGATGGCGGATCGACCACTGGCGTTTGACGAAGCCTCTGACTTCCTTTCGGAATCGGTTCGACCGACGCAATCCGTTGCACCACAGGGTTCGAATGACGAACACGCACCGTACACCAGTGCGATTGGATACGGACACGAACGCGAGTTTTCGGTGGCGTCCTATGAGGACAGTGCGATGGAGGCGATTTCCAATATCTCGCCGGAACAAGCGGCCAATCTCGAACGTCAGATCGAAGAAGAAATGCGAGAACTGGTTTCCGATCTCAACATGAGCGCGATGACCTTTGACCCCGCGTCGACCATCAACCCGTACGGTACGCCAAACGCACCGTCTGACAATCGTTCAGACAATCGTGCAGACAATCGACTCAACGATCGCCAGTTGGCCTACCGAGCCCACACCGATGTGATCGCGTTTTCTGGCATGCATAGCTTTTCGAACTTAGCGGATTTGGAACAGGAGCCACAGCGAGCGGTGATGGGAGATGACCGGGACCTGTTGGTCATAGAGGACGATGTCGAAGCGGTTCGGGGCGGCTCGAATCAGGGAACTTTGGGCCAACATCGCGCGGTCCTCCATCCCTATGCGAAACTGTTTTCCAAATTGAGAAACTCATGAGTTCTGGACTGCCGCAAAAACTAGGCGAGTCTGAACAAACTCCGATTTCGTATTTGCCTATCGATGGAATATTGAAGCGGATCCAGCGAACCAAGTCCTTTGTGCTCGGTGTCGGTTCGATCGGTCTTTGCGATCCTATGCTGGTCCGTTCGATCGCGATCGATTTGGCGAAGCGATGCTCGGTTAAGAGCGGTCGCAAAGCCTTGGTGGTTACGACTTGCTCAGCGGGAGAATCCACCCAGCCTGCCGCGATCGCAGGCGACGACTATCACGAAGCCACCTGGACTTTGCCGGGTGAATCCAAAGCAGACACCAAAGCGTGGACTGCACAGCTCGGTGCTTTGCCTAGGTGGAAGCAAGAATTTGGGTTGATAGTGGTGGAATTGGGGGACTCAAGTTCCCCGCAAATGCTGCGAATTGGTAGACTATGCGACGGTATTGGAGTGCAACTATTGCACTCTGCGACTTCGCGAGAAACAATCCGAGCTTTGACCTCTCTTCAGAATGAGAAACTCTCCATTCTTGGCGTTTGGACGGTGGGGTTGGCCACTCGCAAATCGGCCGCGTGAGTTTTTCGTCAGCCTAGTCGCGGTGCCCTGCATCCGCGTCATCATCCTTTGTTTTAGGTCTAACTATGGTCCGTTGCTTGGTTACAGGTGGAGCCGGCTTTATCGGTTCGCATATCGTCCGCGGGTTGTTGGATGCAGGCCATAAAGTGCGAGTGCTCGACTGCTTATCGACGGGCAAGCGGTCCAACCTAGAAGAGGTCTCCGACCGCATCGACTTCGTCGAGGGAGACATCTGCGATCCGATTGCGGTTCGCGAAGCGTTGTCGGGGGTCGAACGCGTGTTCCATCAAGCCGCGTTGGCTTCGGTGCCGCTCTCATTGGAACGCCCATTGGATACCAATCAGGCTTGCGTGACAGGCACGCTAAACATGCTGCACCATAGCGTTCAGGCAGGTGTGAAGCGGTTCGTGTATGCCGCTAGCAGCAGCGCCTACGGAGACCAACCGACCTCTTCCAAACGCGAATCGGACTTGCCGATGCCGTTGTCTCCCTACGCCGTTGCAAAGCTAGCGGGGGAATACTATTGCCAAGCTTACTTTCACAGCTTTGGACTCGAAACCGTAGGCATTCGATACTTCAACGTATTTGGCCCGCGGCAAGATCCCGATAGTCCCTATTCTGCAGTCATTCCACTTTTTGTCAGTCGCATCCTCACCGGACAGCGACCGATCATCTATGGGGACGGCCTCCAGTCTCGCGACTTTACCTATGTCGCCAACGTGGTTCACGGAAACTTGCTCGCTGCAGAGCGGCCAAACATCGGTGGACGCACAATCAATGTCGCCGATGGCGGCCAAACATCGTTGCTGCAGTTGCTAAAAATACTGAGTGAACTGCTCGGCAAATCGATCGAACCCGATTTCAGGCCGGCGCGCGTCGGCGATGTTCGGGACAGCCTCGCCGATATTTCCCTCGCGCGCAAACTGCTCGGCTACGAACCCCAGATTCGTTTGGAAGAAGGAATCAAAAGAACCATCGCTTACTATCGAGCGATGGTGAGCGAGTTTGCGCACTAGAGAATAGCTTCGCGTTCCATCGTTTATCCCTGGCTTTGCTCAGCAGGAAAAAATTCGGCCCAGGGCACCCAACGTCGCCCCTCTTGCAACCCGCCAAGCTCCATCCCCATAAGCTGAGAGCGGGAGCAAGATCATCCACAGTCACACAGCCCACCCTCTATGATTTTATTCGCAGTGATCGTCTTGCTCTTGGCTCTGCTGCCGGTGGCCATGTTTGTTAAGAACTTGCAAGTCTTTGAGAGAGCCGATTCCGATCTACAGCGTATGGCTCAAGCCGCTCATACTAGTGTGAGCGTTCTGATCCCGGCTCGCAATGAAGCGGCCAGTATTGGACCGGCCCTCGAAGCGATCTTGGCAAACAACCATCCCAAGTTCAATGTCATGGTTTTAGACGATCACTCCGAAGATGAAACCGCGAGAATCGTCCAATCCTTTGCGGGCCGAGATTCGCGAATACAATTGCTGCAATCAAACCCGTTGCCAGAGGGTTGGAATGGAAAGCAACACGCCTGTTGGCAATTAGCCAATCAATCGCAAAGCGATTGGCTCCTTTTCTTGGATGCAGATGTTCGGCTTTCTCACGACGCGATCTCGCGATGCGTTTCTGAACAAGCCAGAAGGCGCTCGCCCCTGGTAAGTGGGTTTCCTCTGCAGGAAACGGGCACTCTCGCAGAGAAGCTACTTATTCCGCTAATGCACTATGTGTTGCTGGGATATTTGCCCATCGACCGCATGCGTTCTTCGTTAGGAGTGGGGTTGGCGGCCGGCTGTGGCCAACTCTTTTTTGCAAACAGAGAAGTCTACCTGTCCGTAGGAGGACATTCCGCCATTCGAGCATCGCGGCATGATGGTATCCAATTGCCGAGAGCCTTTCGCAAAGCGGGGCATGCCACCGACATTTTCGATGCAACGGATATTGCGAGATGCCGCATGTATGTATCGGCCACGCAGGTGTGCAACGGTTTGCTCAAGAACGCCACCGAAGGGATAGCCAACGCAAAATTGATCGTTCCCTTTAGCGCGCTACTGGTTGGCGGATCTGTTTTGCCAGCGGTGGGTTTGGCGCTGGGTTTTTGGTACGGAGCATCGCCTGTCGCAATGGTACTGTTCGGGATGGCGATGGCCATTTCCTATTTGCCTCGCATGCTCGCATGTCAAAGATTTCAGCAGTCCTGTGTGGGTGCTGCCCTCCATCCCTTTGGAGTATTCTGTTTTGTTGCACTCCAATGGATCGCAGCGATCCGAAAGCTGTTCGGCTTCACCACCCAGTGGCGCGGGCGGTCCTAAGGCGAGCGGCAGGATCATTCCTATCGTAGAATGGGACCTTTGTCCCGTCCGTTTGTTCGTTCGGGACAATGGTCCCAAACTACGGCTGGTATGTTTCAGCATGCCACTCGGCTAATGCGTTCACATCAGTTGCGCGTTCTCGGGCAACCACATGCAGTGGCTCGACAATCTTTAAGCAAGCTTGCAAATTGGATAGAGTCCAAGAGGAAGATGTGCGGGTTGTAGTGGTTCTCGATTTGACGCCATTGCATTCTTCCGTTTTTTAGGACTGCAGTGCAACCGAGTGCAAACGCAAAGGCGATACATCCCTTGCAAATGGACTCTCCTCAAAGGTACGGGAGTTTGGCAGATGCACTTCTAAATTTACAGGTTGACCTATGTTACTCCTCAAACCGGTGCGGAAAGTTGGCGGTTCGCTGTTAGCCGCTTCGATGGCGATCTCAAGTGCATGTGCCTATGTTCAAGCGGATGGGCCTATCCAAGCGAAACTCACAACATGGATAAAAGGGCATGGCAAGCGGCCTGAGACGACGCGCGATGGCCGTCTCGAGGCGCTTGCAACCAACGTGGACTGGCTGGAGCATCAGGTCAATCAATGGGGCAGTGTTTCTGCCAAAGCCCCGGACGTTTGGGGCGAAGCGAGGCTCACGGACTATCGCTTTGAAGTGGAGAAGCGTCTGAGCGATTACAACAACAAGTTCGAACCCAATCGGATCCATGGAGCCCAATCGGTTTCCGATAGCGCCATGCTAGCAGCAGCGCTTTCGATTCAAGCAAAGGGGCCGGTAGGAATGGGACAAACCGCTCTTCCTGCGCCTGCCATTCAGATTCAGTCCACAACCCAAGGCAGCAGTGCTGCAGGAGCGACCAGCAATATCACCTTGCCCAATGACTTTACCCCACCGACTTCGCGATTCCCTTTGGACGAAAAATCCAAGGAGTTTCTTGGACAAACGTTGGGGCTAGAACAAACGCAAGTTTTGGATGAACAGGATCGCTACCTGCATCACTTGAATCAGCTCAGGCGAATCAACGAGGGGGATGATACCGCAGATGCACCGGGTTATGCACTCAACCTAATTCGCATCCCCGTTTCGATCATGCCAGGCACGCTCACCAAACGGGGGTATGGGGCCGAGATAACCATGACGGCCAAGCCGTATTTGGGACCCGAATTGCTGCCGATGACATTCCGTGATTTGGTGACCAACGATCTCATCGACCAATTGTCCATCCCGATCTTGAAGTTCCTCAACAGCAATCCTGACCGTGCCGATCGATTGCAATATGCTTATCAAGTGATGCAGCGGCGGAAGCAGTTGCTCGATGAATTGAACCGCCGATACTATGGCTACACGTTACCGCTAGACGAGGGGACGATCGATACGATTGGTTCGCTGGGTGAACGGCTTCGCTTTTTGAGGAATGGGTCCCTTTGCTTTCCACTCCATACGGCTGCAGACGTGGAAGCGTTGGTCGATGAGATCGACCTCATCGCAAACGACTTTGTGTCCAAGGATGAAAAGATTACTGCCGCATTGTCGACAACGAGAATGGAAACGGGGCGAGCCGCGCTGGCGGAGTTGTCTCAACGTTTTGGGATGAAGGCGAAGATTCCAGACCGTTCGTTGGTCGCATCGGATTTCACCAAGGTCGTGAAACAGGGCGTTGGGCAGAAACTCAGTGAAATTTTTGCGGTCGTCGAAGATCTGGACAAAGCGGGGCAGTTTTTGTCAGGCGTGTGCGCTGTATCGACAACCAGTTCGTCTGCGCGACGCAGCCAACTCCCATTCCCGCCCACTCAGATGATCGATGTATTTGGGAGCGAAGCGATGACCCATTTAGCGCTTGCCGCTCTTGCGGGCTTTCGCGAGGATTTGCCAAACAAACGAATCGTCCACGTGTCGGATTGCAAATCCTTTTTGCGAGAGGAAGTTTCGGCAGCGTTTTCGCTGCTGTACTCGGAAACCATGCGAGAATGGTGGGCTTGCGAATCGACCGGGCAACACACTTTGCACGACCTGATCCGCATGCATCGCACGGCGCAAATTGCAGAGTACCGCCAGAGGTTTATCGACTACGTGCAGTCCGTTGGGCTGTCCGACATTACCGCGAGCTTGGCGTGGTGTGCCTTCGTCGACTCGATCCTGTTGAACGAACGGCTCATCGACGACATCCGTGAAACAGCCGGGAATCGCCCTGGCAATCTTTCGCTGGATTCCTGGGTCGCTTTTTATGGACCGGACCCGAGCATCGCCGCTCGCCAAGTGTTCGCCGAGTACACCGCCCAGCGATGGCCCATTCGTGTCTTCTCGATCGATCCCATGGTCGAACAACAAAACATTGGCGACTTTTCTTCGGTCTATCGTCAGATGCAAATGGCGGTAGTGCTCGGGGTTTCGGGAGGAAATATCGGAGCTTCGGCCGCCATGAACACTCTGCGCAAACTGCAACGCGACCGAGCCACGATCGATTTGAATCGTACGGCCGTTGGTTTTGGACAGGGGGACAATACCTTTGGGTGGCGATTTCGCCCGAGATTTCAAACGCCACCCGTGGAAGGCAATGCCAAGGTCTTTTTTAGGGACTTGATTGTCGGGGGCCCAACGGACAGGCAGCTCGAACGCGGATTGGAAATCGAACCTGGGATGCGAGAATGCACCGCAGTCGTTTTGATGCCTTCGTTCGTTCCCTATGTGACCATCGAAACGCGGAGCCAATGGATCAAACTCAATGCGCCGGGGCACGGAGCCCAAACGATCAAAGAAGATGTGGAGTTGAGCCGGGCCATTCAAACCATGAAAATGCGAGCCAACGAATGCGCGATGTGCACGCACTTGTATCGCGACGGAGAAGTCGAACGCGTGCTCTCACGCGTCGAACAGCTCGAGAAACATTTGCCCATGCAATCGATTGCATGCCAAGTGCCTACCGAAAACGCGCACGGTGGTTTTGAAATCCTGTCCAGCGGCACGCGAGCGCTCGCTCCAGAATTGCTCGGCTGGTATGGATCCCCAGGGTACGATCGCGTCAAGGGAGGTTCGTTTTTCTTGTCCGGTGACAACTTCAGTATCAAGCAAACGAAATTGATTGTCGGCAATCAGGTGATTCCTCCGGAAAGCATTCGAATGCTCTCGCGACAAATCATCCAAGTTGTCTTGCCGCCCCATTTGCCCGTTTTGACCGACACACTCCTGATGCAGCACCATCCTGCCGGAATCTTTCGACAGGATCCTGACCGAGCGATCGAGTTCGACACCAAGTACGACGGGTACGTCGACGCGCACATTGCAACTCCCTACGGCGTCAGCAGCCATCTCTTGGTCCCCGTACTCCAATTCCAGGCGGCTCCATGCCCCGTCCCAACACCTTGTCCCACCATCCACTTCAAAACCAACGGAAAGGAGTTTGCAATCAAGGGAACATTGAAAGAAAAACCCAAACAGCCAGTGGACCTGGAGCGTTTGGATCCGATCGTCTCGATGCTGCCATCGATCGAACTGCCCAAAACCATCGGCATGGCACCCAGTCCACGCGATGTTCAGTTGTATCTGGTGCATGGAGAAAATCGCTTCGGCCCGATCGTTTTTTCAGACGTTCGATTCGAGGAACGCCTCGGCGGCTACCAAATTGGAACCGATGCCTTGCTTTCGCAGCTCAAGCCGACCGGAGACCTATTCAAATTGATTGAAAATTACGCGAATTACCTTCAAAGCAACAATCGGAAACCAAACGGCGAGATTGAATTCGAGGCTTCGTACTCGATCCAAAACGGCGGTGTCGAGTTGCCAGTGGAGGGCAGGTTCTCAGTGAAAACGTGGTGGCAGTAAGGCGAGCGGCAGGATCATTACTACCGTAGGAGGGGACCTTTGTCCTGTCCGTTTGTTTGTTCGGTCGGGACAATGGGCCCAAACTACGGCTGGTATGTTTCAGCCTGCCGATCGCCTAACAACCTGCCCTCCGGTACCGCCCAAACCTGGGTTAGGCTCGGGGGTATGCGTTCGGGACTTGCGTATCATCGGATGTGACCTCCAGTTCTGGCAATCGGATTCGAACCCCATTTTTGCCAAATACAATCGGGATCAGCTCCTTGGAGACCCCC